>JAKLHH010000646.1 GCA_022710245.1 Myxococcota bacterium | reverse complement strand
ATAGGACAGTGGTTCTGCGCCCTGGTCAAGGCCATCCATAGCGCCCATAGCGCCGCTCGCATGACGTACCGCACGAGCGACCGGCTCACCCGCCGACGGTGAGCGCGATGCTGCCGTCCTCTCCCGAGGCGCGGGTCGAGTCCCCTCCGCGACCGCCTCCCCCCAGTGACTTGGCCGGGTCGGTGGTGTCGAGGAGGGGCGCCGGCGGCACGACCGTGAAGACCTTGCCGCCGCCGCCGCCGCCCGAGCCGTTGTAGCGGCTTCCGCCAGCGCCGCCATAGCCGCCGCCTCCCCCGCCGCCGAAGCTGGCGTCGCCACCTTTCCCACCGCCCTTGCCGAAGCCGCCGGGCACGCCGCCGCTGGTGGCGACGGCCCCGGCGCCGCCGCGGCCGCCCTGGCAGAGCGCAGAGGGTGAGCAGGTTCCTCCGCAGCAGTCCCCCCACACGTTGCAGGCGCCGTTGCCACCGGACGAGCCATAGCCCCCCTGGCCGGCGCCTCCCGCTCCGTCACCGTTTCCGTCACCGCCGTTCTCGCAGGAGCCGCTGCCAGCGTCCCCTCCCTCACCCCCGCCGCCGCCGGCGATGCTGAGGGTGAAGGCGTCGCCCCGACCCGCGGTCGCGTCCGGATCGAAGACGACCGAGGAGGCACCTGAGCCTCCGTCGCGCCGCTGAGGGTCGCCCGTGCCGCCGCCGCCGACGGTCAGGATCAGGACGCCGGCCTGACCGGGCACGAAGTCGAAGCTGTTGAGACCGCCGTGGCCGCCACGCGCCACGGACTCGGCGTAGCCGCCCCCGGCTCCCTTGACGACGAAGCGATACACGCACTGGGTCTGCAGCGGCGTGACGACTACTAGGTGCTCGCCGCCAGGCTCCTGCGCTGAGGACTTCAAGGCGAAGGCGCCGGCGCAGGGGCTCGGCGCGCTGTCGAGCGAGGCGATGTCAGGGATGGGGGGCGTGAGGTCGGCCGTGACAGCGTCGCCGAGACTGGTCTCCGGAGCGAGGGCCCGGTCGAGCAGGCCGAGGTCGCGGAGGCCGAGCTCCCGATCCCCAGGTGGGTTCGACGCGTGATAGCCGAAGCGTGTGCAGCAGGCCAGCACCAGCGCGGAGAGCGCGAGCAGGCAGCGACGACACCGCAACTCCTGGATCACAACCCAATGTGACATGCTCTCCGGCGCCGCAGCAACCAGCACGAACCTGGATATGAGGGGGGGCCTTTGATGGCGGCTGGTGGACCCAGCGCGCCGCCAGCCGCTTCGCCCTCTCGCACGACACCACGTGGGACGACCTCGGCTTCCGCCTGGTCAAGAGCAAGTAGGCAGGCGCGGCGGTGAGGCAGGGGCGCCAGGCGGCGGTCCTGCGCGCGCGGTGACCGCAAACGGCGTATGGGCCCCGGGGAAGAAGGGCGCGTCGTAGGCCCGCACCTCGCCCCACGGGCGGAGCGCGAGGGGAGGAGCTCGCTAGGCGCGCAGCGGGAGCAGCAGGAAGACGACGAGGTCCCAGACGGTGTGGCTGACCACGTTGATGAGGAGCGACCCGGTCCAGAGGTAGAGGACGCCCCAGTAGAGGCCGCAGACCGCCGCCGCGAGGACCAGCATCAGGTTGCCGCTCCCCAGGTGGACGGCAGCGTAGAGCCCGGTCGCGGCGACGAGCCCGGCCGAGCGGCCGAGCGCGTGGGTCGCACCCCGCTGCAGGAGCCCTCGCCAGAGCAGCTCCTCGCCGGGACCGAAGACGACCGCCATGAGCAGCGCGACCCGCCAGACCGAGGTCCCCTCGCGGAGCGCGTAGATGGCCTCGATGCCCCGCCCCGCTTGAGGGATGATCGCCCGCGCGACGTGGTCTCCGGCGAAGAAGACGCCGTAGAGCAGCGCGGCCGAGGCGAGGCCGAGCGCCACCTTGCGGAGCGCCCGCTGCCCGAGATCGCGGCGGAGCGCGGGGGCGAAGCTCGGGTCGAGCCGCAGCGCCGCCCCGACGAGGAGCACGTTGTTGAGCGCCATCCACCACCAGAAGTCGAAGCGGCCCGCGCCGCCGGTGACGAAGAGCGGCACGAAGAGCGCGATCGCCGCGAGCGCGAAGGCGAGCAGCAGCCCCCGGGAGGGAGCGGCGGCGGCCCCTGGTGCGGTGCTCATGCCAGGCGACCGAGCCAGGCGTCGAGGAGGAGCGCCAGCGTGCAGAGCGCCCCGAAGAGCAGGTTGAGCTGCGCGGTCCCGCCGTCGAGCGCGAGGAAGGCGAGCGGGTCGGCGGCGGTCCTGCGCTCGCGCCCGCGCCGTCGCAGGCGCAGGGCGAGCGGGAGCGCCAGCGCGGTGACCGCGAACGGCAGCGGCATGGGCACCCCGAGGCCGGTCAGCCGGGGCACGACCATGAAGAGGGCGATCAGCGCGAAGGGGGCGAAGAGCAGGAGCGCGTGGTAGTGCTCGGAGCGGCGGTCGCCGATCGTCGAGGCGATGGTGACGCACCCGCTGGCCGCGTCGCTCTCGCGGTCGCGCCAGTTGTTCGCGTGCAGGATGCCGACGACCAGCAGCGACAGGGGGATCGCCCAGAGCGCGGGCAGCAGGGCGGGCCGCCCGGTCTGCACGGTCCAGGCGCCCAGGCTGCCGAGGACGCCGAAGGCGAGGAACACCGCCAGATCGCCGAGCGCGTGGTACTTGAGGCCAGCAGGGCTGGCCGAGTAGAGGACGCCGAGGAGGAGCCCGGCGCCCCCGAGGAGGAGGACCGGCCACCCCACCCGCCAGGCGATCACCAGGCCGAGCGCCGCTCCCACACCGAAGAGCAGCGCGGCGGCGCGCCGCGCCTGGCTCGCGGTCAGGTAGCCGCGCACCACGGCGCCGCTGACCGGGAGCACCCGGGTGTCGAGCCCGCGGTCGTGGTCGCAGGCGTCGTTGAGCAGGTTCGAGGCGGCGTGCAGGGCCACCATGGCCAGGGTCGAGAGCAGGAAGAGCGGCCAGCTGATCCGCGCATGGCCCACCGTGACGGCGAGCGTCGTGCCGAAGACCACCGACATCGTGGAGGCCGGGAAGGAGAAGGGCCGGACCGCGATCCAGAGGACACGCGGCCTCGACGGCCGGGGCGGACGGGGAGACGCGGAGCTGCAGTCGCTGCTCGGCAGGGAGATCCTGCTGAGCCGGCACCGTCAGGTGAGAGCGCTCTCCCGCGGCCGCGAGCCGTGGGAGGACGGCTACGCCCTGGGCGAGGCCGCGCGCCGCGCTCTCGGACCTGCGGACGGCCCGATCGCTGAGGTGGAGGCGACCTTCATCCGGTCCTTCGGGATCCATGTGGTGAGCGTTCGCTTCGCGGACCCGGCGATTGAGGCCGCGAGCATCTGGGAGCCGGGTGCCGCGCCGGTTGTGCTCCTGAACCAGGAGGCCGGGCGGGTCGAGTACCGGATGTCCCGTCGCGCCATCCTCGCCCACGAGCTCTGCCATCTGCTCCATGACGCGGGCGACGGCGAGATCGTGACGCGGGTGACCTGCCGGGACGGTCAAGGGAACTACGGCGAGGCGCTGGAGCAGCGCGCTCGCGGCTTCGCCCCCGCCTACCTGGCGCCCCGCGCGTGGGTGAGGGAGTGGAGCCGGCTCCTCCGCTCTCCGCTCGAGCCTGCAGACCTGGTCGTCGAGCTGGCCTCGCGCTGGGGCCTCTCACTGGAGGGCGCGGTCTGGCATGCCAAGAACTCCGGGCTGATCGCGCCCGAGGTCGCGGACGCGCTCCTGAGGAGGACACTCAAGGCAGCGCTGCCCGCAGAGGCCTTCGAGCAGGAGGACCTGTCCTTCCCTCCGGTGATGGTCAACCCCGAGCTACCGGAGAGAGCCTCCCCGCTCATGGAGGGCTGGGGCGCGAGCGTGGTCATCGATGCCCTGGAGGCCGGAGTCATCTCCGTCGGACGCGCGAACGAGCTCCTGACCTACTGAGGTCCCATGCGCTGGATACTCGATGACACACCCTTCGGAGCTCTGGCACGCGTCGCCTTCGGCGCGGACATCACGCACTGGCCCTCAGGTCACATCCTCGTCGCAGACGCCACGGCCGCCGCTGCGGCGCAGGACAGGTCGGGGCGGCGGCCAGCTCTCCTGGCGGCCCGGTCCGCCGGTGGTGACCCGGTGATCGAGGCGTTTCAGGTGACGGTCGGCAGCCCGGCTGGACAGGTCCTCTATCAGCATCTGCGGAAGGCGAGCAAAGGTACGGCGAACCTCGCGGAGCATCAGAGCATCGCCTGGGCGCTCACCGTCGGCACCGATGCTGTGTTCGTCGCCAGAGACCAGCGGGCCACGTACCTCGCGCTCTCCGAGCTGGGTCGTGGCCGCGTGTGCCATCTCTTCGAGCTCTGGCGCCATCTCCTCGAGCAGCAGATGATCACGACCGCACAGTATGAGTCACTCAACCAGCACACGCTCAAGGATGACTCCAGTCTTCCGGGCGTTCCCTGGCGCTGGATCCCAAAGCCTCCCTGAATCGAATCCAATCGTCTCGGTCGGCCTGCGCCGCGGACGTGCAGCTGATCGTGCCGGGCGGACCCTCCTCTGCGATCTCGGCTGGGCGGAAGTGCAGCGCCTCTGGTGGGATCAGAGCAGCTCCCTCAGCTTCTCCGAGAGCGCCCCGGCCCCGAAGGGCTTCTGGAGGAAGCCGCTGCAGCCGCGCGCGAGGAGCGCCGCGGCCTGGCCCTCGTCGCTGAAGCCGCTGGAGAGGAGCACCTTCACGTCGGGCGCGATCCGTCGCAGCGCCTCGAAGGTCTGCTCACCGCTGAGCCCCGGCATGATCAGGTCGAGGATGACCAGCGCCACCTGGTCCCGGTGACGCTCGAGGAGGGCCTGGGCCTCCAGGCCGTCCTGCGCCGTGAGCACCTGGTAGCCGAGCGAGCGCAGCAGCCGCCCGCAGAGTCGCAGGATCGGCTCCTCGTCGTCGACGACCAGGATGGTCTCGCCGTGCGCCGCCACCGCGGGCACCGGCTGGGGCGGGGTGAGCGTGGCGCGACCGCCCTCGGCGGCGGGCAGGAAGACCGAGAAGGTCGCCCCGGCGCCGGGCGCGCTCTCGACGGAGACGAAGCCGCCGTGGTTGGTGACGATGCCGTACACCGAGGCCAGGCCGAGCCCGGTGCCGCGCCCGGGCTCCTTGGTGGTGAAGAAGGGCTCGAAGACCCGCGCGCGCGTCTCCGCGTCCATGCCGACGCCGCGGTCGGCCACCGTGAGCTTGAGGTAGCGGCCGGCGGCGCCGGGCGTGGTCCCCGCGGCGACGACCGTCTCCTC
>JAKLHH010000645.1 GCA_022710245.1 Myxococcota bacterium | reverse complement strand
TTCCATAGTCATCTACGCCACCTCGGCGACCCTTCATTCTGCTCTGGGCCTACCTCCACGCCCTTGGCGCCCACGAGGCGGAGTGCCTCGTGTTCGTCGCAGACGGGCCGTCATCGCCATCGTCTGCCAGGCCATCCGCGACGTGCCCGTTCAACGAATCAATCGCGTAGGGCAGCTTCTTCAGCTACGAGGGCGACGCGAGGTCTGATCTGAAGCTGCCGCCGAAGCGAAGGCGGCATCGTTCAACGCCGAACGCTGCTAGCTAGCTAGCTAGGGTACGTTGGGAGAGCCCGAGTTGGGCACGTCGTTCTCGGGATCACCTGCCACAGCGCCTCTCCCCTGCGGGGCAGACCCCCGCCCGCGCCCCGTCGCCAGAAAGTCACTCGCGCGCGTGTCTCTCATGTCAGCGCGGCGCGGATCGCCTCGCGGCTTCGCGCCTCGCCGCGAGCTCGCAGCACAAAGTCCGCTGGCACGCTCCTTGTTAAGGGAGCAGCCACCAGCAACAAGAACAGCAGCAGCGGCCTGACCCGCGATCACCCACGAAGGAGCCACCCATGCCTCACCTGACCACCCGACCCCGGCCTCATCACCGCCCACGCGGCCCCCTCGCGCTGGGCCTGCTCCTCCTCGGGGGGGCGCTCGCCTCGGCGGGCGCCCGCGCCGAGCCGCCGTCCACGCTCCACGCCCGCCAGGCCGAGCTGGAGCTGGTCGAGACCGCCCCTGGCAAGCCGACCGTCGCGACCCGCTTCGTCGTCGGGCTCGTCGACCTCGCGCCCTCGCAGGTCTCGGCGCAGGTCGGCGACGTCCTCCACCGGCTCAGCCTGCGCCTCGACGCGAGGAGCGGCACGCTGAGCTGCGACCTCGAGCGGCGGGAGCTCGAGGGCCGGCGCACCCACGAGGTGAAGCTGAAGGCCTCGGCGCGAGTCGCCGTGGGCCAGCGCATCCTCCTCGGGCGCGTGCAGCGCCCGGACGGCTCGCGCTTCGAGGCCGCGGTGACGCTGCGCTGAGACCTCGCCGCGCGCGGCGGCCGCGTGCTACGGTCTCGCCGCACGAGGAGGAGCGAGCGATGGCAGCCAGGATGATCTCTCACTGCGGCCTCATCTGCACCGAGTGCGACGCGTACCAGGCGACCCGCACGATGGACCAGCAGAAGGCCACCGCGGTCGCCGCGCAGTGGTCGCAGCAGTTCGGCGTCGAGGTGAAGGTCGAGCACGTCTGGTGCGACGGCTGCCTCGTCGGCGGCAAGAAGTGCGCGCACTGCGGCGAGTGCGAGCTCCGCGCCTGCTCGATGGGCAAGGGCCTGAAGAACTGCGGGCGCTGCGACGAGTACCCGTGCGCGAAGCTGGAGGGGTTCTTCCAGATGGCGCCGCAGGCCCGCGCCGTCCTCGACGGCGAGCACGCCGCGCGCTGAGCCGCGGCGCGAGACCGCTCAGAACGAGACGTACTTGCGCGGGTTGACGGCCGTGCCCCAGCTGCCGCCGAGGCGGACCTCGAAGTGGAGGTGCGGCCCGGTGCCGACCCCGCTGTTGCCGCTCTTCGCGAGCGCCTGACCGCGCGCGAGCTGCTGCCCCTGCTTGACCAGGAAGTGGCTGAGGTGCGCGTAGCGGGTGGTGAACTTCCCGCAGTGCTGCACGTCGATGACGTAGCCGTAGCCGCCGGCCCAGCCGGCGAACTCCACCACGCCGCCGTCGCTGGCGCGGACGCTGGTCCCCGTCGGGACGCCGAGGTCGATGCCCTCGTGGCGGCGGCTGCAGCCATCGCGGCAGCTCCCGAACTCGCTCGTCACCGGGTAGCCCGGCGCTGGGTGGAGGAAGCTGCCGGAGCAGGTTCCCGACGAGCTCGAGGAGGACGACGAGGACGACGAGGGCGACGAGGGCGAGGGTGGCGTCGAGGTGCCGCCGAGGGCGGCGCAGAGGTAGTAGCTGTGGGACCAGCCGCCCGCGTCGAGCTTGTACCAGGACCCCGACGCCGCCAGGATCGTCGCCTGCGTGTCAGCCCCGAGCCCCCCCACGATCGCGTAGCCCTTGCCGGGTCCGCTGCGCAGGTTGAGCTCGAGGCCTCCCGTCTTGCACACCTCGACCTTGGTCCCCGCCGCGAGCCCCGTCGAGCAGATCTGGAAGGCGTCGTCGTCGTCGGGCTCGAAGGCGGCGCGCTGCTCGGTCTCGACGAGCTGCGGCTCGCAGCCCGCGAAGGCGGGGCCGAGCACGAGGAGGGCAGCGCAGGGGAAGCTGAGACGGGACGTGCGACTCATGAGAGCTCCGTGTGCCGTGGTGGCGGCCCTCTGAGAGCAAGGCGCGCGCCACGCGACCCCTCGCTGCAAGGGCGCGAGATCCGTCGCGGCCACGCCCGCGCGCCCGGGGGGGCGGCTCTCCGCCTGCAACCGCGCGGTGCGCAGCTGGTAGCTGATTGGGTCTGCCGAGCACCGGATGGCAGCGCCTAGGGTCCTCGCGCCACGGCGAGGGTGCCATCTGGGTGCTCGCGCCCTCGGACCCCGGAATCGCCGCTGGACTTCGCCGGTGGTGCCCTCATGCTTAGCGCGGGTGAGGGCGGAGGGCGGCGATGCAATCTCTCGGCTGCGGTCTTGTGGTCCTCGTCGGGCTCGCGCCCGGCGCCGCGCTGGCGGCGGTGCCGCCCGACCTCGACCCGACCTACCGGCACCAGAAGCGACTGCAGGTCGAGGCGTCGGCCTACGTCGGGACCTACCTCGGCGCGACGCTGAGGAAGTCGTGGCTGATCGGCGCCCGCGCGCAGCTGCACCTCAGCGACTGGCTCTCCTTCGGCGGCAGCTACGGGTTCTCACGCCACGCGGTGAACCTCCTCGGCAGCGCGGGGGACGTGCTCCGCGAGCACCAGGCCCACTACCTCGACGGAGAGCTCTCGCTCTCCACGGACGTCGCCCTGCGCATGGGGCGGCGGGTGATCCAGCTGGACCTCTACACCACGCTCGGCCTCGGCGCGCGCGAGCTCGACGGCGGCTGGGGGCTGCTCGGGGTGATCGCCGGCGGGGTGCGCTTCTACACCGGCCTGCCCTGGCTGGCGGTGCGGATCGACGTCTACAACTACCTGCACCGGCTCGAGCTCGCGAGCGGCGGCCAGGTGGACGTCGACGTCTCCTTCCAGCTCGGCGTCTCGTTCCTCTTCCCGACGCGCGCGCCGCCGCCGAGGCCAGCCTGCCGCTAGATCGGCGATCGTGATCCTCGGTGAGCCGCGGCGCACCCCTCGTCCCCATGGCGATCTCTGCTATGCTCCGGCGCGATGACGGCTCCTCGCGCCCCCGGCTTGCTCCTCGCTGTGCTCCTCACCGTGCCCCTCGCCGCCGGCTGCCCTCGCCCGACGCCCGCGCCCGCGCGACCCGCCGCGGTGAGGCCACCGCGGGGCGAGGTGGCGAGCACGCACAGGGAACCCGCTGACCCCGCGAGCGCGCCCGCGTCCGCGCCGGCGAGCGCGCCCGCGTCCGCGCCGGCGAGCTTGCCGCCGCCCGCGCCGGCCCGCTTCCGCTTCGTCGCCCTCGGCGACACCAAGCACGCCACCCGCACGCTGGCCGCGATCTCGCGCCAGGCCCTCACCCTCGGCCCCGCCTTCCTCACCTTCGCCGGCGACATGGTCGGCCACTGGAGCGACCGGGCGATGGACACCTGGCGCAGGGCGATGGACGGCGGCTGCGGTAACGGGCTCTTCGCGCGGACCTTCACCGTCCGCGGCAACCACGAGGGCGGTGGGCGCGGCTACGCCGAGTGGCGCGCCCGCGTCCTCCCCCTGGCGCGGACCGCGGCGTCGCGCGGCGCGCGCGCCTTCTCCTCGATGCCGGGGCGCGAGGAGGAGGTCTACTCCTTCGACTACGGCGGCGCGCACGTCGTCGGCCTCGACGCGCTCGGGGACGCGGACACCATCGACGACGCGCAGCTCCGCTGGCTCGACGCGGACCTGGGCGCGGCCGAGCGCCGCGGCGCCCTGCACAGCTTCCTCTTCTTCCACGGGCCGATCTACTGCGTGGCCGGGCACTGCCACTGCAAGCGCGGGATCTGCCGCAAGGGCACCTACCGCCTCCTCGAGGTGCTCGGCCGGCACCCGAGCGTGAGCGCCACCTTCCACGGGCACGAGCACGTGCTCGCCTACACGCTCGTCGACAGCAAGCGCGATGCCCGCGTGGCGCGGCCGTTCCACCAGTTCGTCAGCGGCGACGCGGGCGCCGGGCCGGACACCTGCAAGGCCGGGCGCCACGGCTTCTGGCTCAAGGCGCACGGCTTCGTGCTGGTCGAGTTGCGCGGCGCCGAGGCGGAGGCGAGCTTCTATCGCCTCGGCGGCGCTCGCCCCGAGCGGGTCGTCCGCTGGCGGCAACCAGCGGTCGCTCTGCCGCCTCCAGCGCGGCAACCGCAGTAGCAGCTCGACGATCCTGGCTCAGAGCTCGACGATCAGGTCCGGTCGAAAGCCGCTCGCCCGCTCGTCCGGGTAGCCGCGCGCGTTGCAGAGGACGCGCGTCCCGCCGAGCTGGTAGTCGCTGCAGTGGTGCAGGTGGCCGTGTACCCAGAGCGGCGCGCCGCTCGCCTCGACGAGCTCGTCGAGCTGCGAGGCGTAGGCGGCGTCGATCGGGGACCCCGGCGGCGCCGGCAGCGAGCGCGGGCTCGGTGCGTGGTGGGTGACCACCACCTTGCGGCCCGGCTCGCGCAGCGCCGCCGTGAGCCAGCGCCGGGAGGCCCCGTGCAAGGCGTGCGCGTCCTCGGGCGAGAAGCGGCGGTAGCCGGGGCTGATGCGGATCAGGCGGTGGTCGGTCATCCCGCGGCGGCACTCGTGCATCGCCGCGTCGGCGTCACCGAGGAGCGCGTAGTCGGTCCACAGGGTGGCGCCGAGGAAGGTGACCTCGCCGACCTGCAGCGCGGCGTCCTCGAGGAGGGTGACCGTGCTCCCGGCCGCGGCCTCGCGCAGGCGCTCGAGCAGGCGCGGGTAGGCCTCCTTGTAGTACTCGTGGTTGCCGGCGACGTAGACGACCGGCGTGGAGGGGAAGGCCTGGCGCGCCCAGCGCACGCCGCGCACGCCGAGGTTGGTGTCGCCCGCGAGGACGACGACGTCGGCGGGGACCTCGGGCAGCGGCGGCTGCGGGAACTCGAGGTGGAGGTCGCTGAGCACCCGGATCCGCATCGCGCCGCTAGCCTAGCACGAGGGCGCACCCTCGGTGGAGCGCCGGTGCAGAGGGAGGGCAAGGCGCGAGCGGTCGAGGAAGGAGCGCGAGGTGGGCG
>JAKLHH010000644.1 GCA_022710245.1 Myxococcota bacterium | reverse complement strand
GGCCCGTCGAGGGCCCTCCGCGCTGCACGTCGACGAAGACGCAGGGCGTCTCGGTGATCGCCGCCAGCCCGATGTGCTCCATCATCAGCGAGAGCCCCGGACCCGAGGTCACCGTCATCGACTTCTTGCCCGCCCAGACGCCGCCCTGCAGGCAGATCGAGGACGCGATCTCGTCCTCCATCTGGATGAACAGGCCGCCCACGTGGGGGAAGCGCTTGGCGATGCGCTCGACGATCTCCGTCGAGGGTGTGATCGGGTAGCCGGCCGCGAAGCGGCAGCCGGCCGCGAGCGCGCCCTCGCAGCAGGCGTGGTTGCCGTCGAGGTAGTGGCGTCCGGTCAGGACGCCCACGGGATCTGCCTTCATGGCTTCAGTCCTCCGAGGTGAGCCCGCGCGAGCGGGGCCCCTGCGAGCGCTCCAGTCGCCGCGGTGGTCGGCGAACCACCACGCGGCCTGGGCGGCGCCGCTCCAGCGCTACTTCTCTTCCTTCTTGAAGTTCGGGTTCAGGCCGACGCGGTAGCCGAAGATGGCGAAGTCGGGGCAGTAGAGGCCGCAGAGATCGCAGCCGCTGCAGTAGTTCTGATCGACGAGGTGCGGCGGATGATAGCCCTTCTTGTTGAACTTGCCGCCGAGCTCGAGGGCGCCGGAGGGACAGAACTCGACGCAGAAGCCGCACCCCTTACAGCGCTCGATCTCGACCTCGACCTGGCCGAGGTACTTCTGGATCTTTCTCTTCTTGGCGAGCTCGCTCATGGGATCCTCCCGACGGGCTCGACGCACCTCCTGCCGGAGCAGGGCTCAACTGGGGAGCCGGCGCGGTCGAGCGGCATCGCAGCTTACAACCTCACGGTACCTAGCACCAGCGAGCGCTTTCCGCCAGCCCCAAAGTTAGTGAATCCCCTTTGTTCTCGTCCTCTTCGGGTCGGGTAGCGGCACCGAGCCAGCTCGCCGCCAGTGGATTCGTTCAAACCACCCTGTCAGGTCTAGCCGGACGGCATGGCTCAGGTTCTTTGATGTCGACAGCTTAGCGAATTCCGCTACGGCGCGGTCGAGCGCACCGGTCACGTAGAGGCACTCACCCAGAACGAGGCGAGCCTCGATCTCGAAGTCCGGACCCGGCAGCTCCCCCTCGAGAGCCTGCTCGAGCGGCTGGATCGCCTCGGCGCGCTCCTCGCGGCCGGCGAGCTGCTTGCCGACCAGGTAGGAGCCGAGCCCCGAGTCGGGCAGCAGCGCCGCGAGCCGGTGGGCGAGGTGGATCTCCAGCCCGCTGTCGCGCTTGCGGCCGGGCGGCGCCACCGTGTAGTCGCGCACGACCTGGCGCACCGCCGCGGGCTGCGCCGGCCCGAGGGCCCAGCGCTTGAGCGCCAGCAGCCGCCGCTCGGAGGGGCCGGCGGCGAGCTCGGCGGCGGCGGCGTAGTCGCGGCGCGCTCCGTCCTCGTCGCCGCTCAGCCAGCGGAGGTCGCCGGCCTGCTCGAGGACGCGGCGCTGGAGCGGCTTGCTCAGCGCCGGGTGAGCGAGCGCCCGCGGCACCACGGCGAGCGCGGCGGCGGGCCCGCGCGCGGCGGCGAGCGCGCCCATCAGCTCGAGGAGGCGGCGCGGCTCGGAGGGGTCATAGACGATGATGCGCTCGAGGACCCGCGCGGCCTCCTCGTGGCGGCCGCGCGCGGCGAGCTCGCCCACCTCGGCGAGCAGGCTGGCGACCTCGTGGCCGCAGACGCGGCGCAGGATGCTCGGGGTGCGGAAGTGCTCGCGCGCGAGCTGCAGCTGCGCCTCGGGCAGCGTGAGCCCGTCGAGGAAGGTGGTCCACTCGGTGAGCAGGGCGGGGAGCGGACGGCCATAGGCGCGCCCGAAGTCGCCGGCGGAGCGGTAGGCCTCGCGCAGCGGCGCGGCGCCGTGGCGCTCGAGGAGGAAGCGACAGAACGACCCCGCGAGCGTGTAGGCCTGGCCGGCGGGCTGCGCGAGGAAGCCCGCGCCGAAGAGCGAGGCGATGGGTGGGGCGAGGCCGATCCGGCGCAGGATCGCCGCCTGCTGGTGCCCGTCGACCTCCCCCGACGGGCGCCAGTCCGCGGCGACCGCCAGCCCCTCGATCAGCCCCACGTTGAAGATCGGGTGCGGCAGCGGCGTCCAGCGCCAGCGCAGGCTGATGTGCAGCAGCGGGTCCCCGAACTCGCCGGCGAAGATGTGCGCGAGCTCGTGCTTGAGCACCGGGTGCGGGAAGCGCGCCTGCTGCAGGTAGACCTCGCGGCGCCACGGCTTGGCGATGAAGACCTGCGCGGCGCCCATCAGCGCGCGCTTCTCCTCGGGCGAGCGGAAGACGTAGCTGCTGATGCGCGTCGGCGCGGCGCCGAGGAGGGCGGCGAGCTGCGCGTAGCGGAACTCGTGGTCGTCGGCGAGGAGGTCCACCGCCCGCGGCTCGAGCTCGGACGGGTAGTAGAGATCGAAGTGGGCCGTGCGCCGCACCCCGCCGAGCGCGCCCTGGATCGAGCGCGCGTCGGGCGCGTAGCCGAGCTTGCCCCCGAGGAGAAACAGCGCGAGGCCTGCCGCGAGGCAGAGGCCGGCGACCGGCAGCAGCGCGCGGTGCGCCGGGCGGCCAAGCGCGCGCAGGCGCAGGCGGAGCGAGGCCGGGTCGAGGAGCCGCGCGGCGAGGAGCGAGGCGCCGGCGAGCCAGAGGAGGTTCTGCGCGCGGTAGACGAAGAACGGCGCGTGCAGAGAGATCTCCTCATCGTAGAGTGTGCCCGGGAAGTAGCCAGCGAAGGCGTCGTAGCCGAAGATCGGCGGCGCCGCGTAGAAGCGGTAGACCCCCCAGGCGAGCGACCCGAGGACGGTGAGCACGGCGAGCGCGCTCGCCAGCGCGCGGCGCGGCACCGCGAGCGCCCAGAGGCTGCCCGCGCAGGCGGCGATCCCCGTGGAGAGGACGGGCATCATGGCGAAGAAGGCGAGCCCCTCGAGGTAGTCGCAGTTCTTCACCCGGAGCGCGTTCGCGCTGATCAGCGCGAGCGGCGGCGCGAGGAGCAGCAGCGCGAGCCCCACGCTGCGGCCGAGCAGCGCGGCCAGCGCGACCCCGGGCGTCTCCACGCCGAGGGAGAGCGCGTCGCGCCGCCCGCGCAGCCAGCCGATCAGCACCGAGCCGAGGTGCGCGCCCGCCAGGCTGCCCGCGAGCGCCAGCGCGAGGCTGAACTCGTAGCCGAGCAGGTTGAAGAGCGGGACGAAGGCGAGCAGGCTGGCCAGGGCGGCGAGGAGGATCAGCCAGACCTGGACGCGACGGAGCCGGAGGGCGGAGAGGACGAGGCGCACCGCGTGAGCATGCCGCGGGCGGAGAGGGCGGTCAAACGCCTTGGCCGGTCAGCGTCAGAACGCGTAGCCCCAGCCGACGCCGCCGCCGCCCGGCTGGGCCGCGACGTGGATCCCCTTCAGCACGGCGTCGGCGACCGGGTGCTGGTACGCCCACTGGTTGTACTGGCTGCGCTTGACGATGCCGGCGATGAGCAGCGGCACGCCGATCAGCTCCGAGAGCGCCCCGAGGACGATGAAGGTATAGAAGTAGGTGCGCCCGAGGCCATTGTCCCACCAGTACGTCGTCTCCACGGCACGCCAGGCCGCGGCGGTGAGGAACCAGACCGCGCCGAGCCCCACCATGATCGAGCCGCCGATGATCAGCCCCGTGCCCTTGCTGGGCGGGCGAGCGTAGCCGTAGCCAGGAGGCGGGTAGCCATAGCCCGGAGGAGGCGGCGCGGCCTGGTACCCCGGAGGAGGCGGCGCGTAGCCGCCCGGCGGCGGGGCGGGCGCGGGCTGGTAGTCCGGCGGAGGCGCCTGCGCGACGCGCATCTGCAGCAGGTGGTCGGCGTGGGCAGCGGGGATCGCCACGTTCACCACGGCGATCGCGAGGACGAACGGGAGCAGCAGGCGCATCATCTCCTCCTTCTTTTCCGGGCTGACTGTGCTAGCGACAGCGCGCGCGGCACTCGAGGTGCCGCATGTTGCAGGCCTTGATGCACTCGCGCCGCTCGCGGAAACCCACCGCGCCGGCCTTGCAGCGCGCCTTGCAGAGCTGTCGCTGATCCTTGCAGCGGTGCACACAGGGGCGCGCGGACGCGCTCAGCGGGAGCAGCAGCGCCAGCGCGGCGGCAGCGGCGAGCAACCAGGGGCGCATCGTGCTTCTCTTCTCCTCGAGATCGTCATGGTAGTCGCAGCCGCGTCCTCGAGGCAATCTCCCAGAGCGTGCGCGGGCTCACACCGCGCGCCCCGCCGCGGTCGCCGAGTGCGAGGGGGGCAACAACCGCTCCGCCCCCGTGGCGGCCACCTGCGTGAAGTGAGTCAGGGCTGGGGGGGCTGCGCCGGCGGGTCGAGGGAGGCGAGGACCTTGGCGTCGTCGTCCGTCTTGACCACGGCGAGGGCGGTGCGCTTGCCGGTGGTGGTGACGTAGGCGGAGGTCACGCTGACGCCGAGCTCGGCGAGGCGTCGCAGCAGATCGGCGAGCGCGCCGGGCTGGTTCTCCATCTCCACGAGGAGCACGTCCGTCGCGGCGGGCGTGTAGCCACCGTCCTTGAGGATCTCCTCGGCGCGGGCGCTGTCGTCGGGGACGATGCTGAAGTAGGCCTCGCCGCCGATCTGGTAGGCGCAGCTCGCGACCACGTTGACCTTGGCCCCCTTGAGCTTGCCGAAGAGCGCTGCCCCGGTGCCAACCGCGTTGCCGAGCTTGATCGAGAGCTCGCGACTTCTTGTCACCTTCTGCATGAGCACTCCTTGCCTCCAGAGTAGCGCATCTCGCGCCAGGAGGCATGAACTCCACCGGGTACGAGCCAGGGTAGCCCATCTCGGCCGGCCGCCGCGCCCCTGCCCACGGCTGTGTGCAGGCGGGGACAGTGCACCTCAGCACTGGCAGGCCAGCCGGCCACCCAGCCCCAGGCGAGGCCGGTGAACGGCTCAGAATCACATGGGAGATTCTGTCGGCTTCTGGCGTGTGTCTTGCTACCCCCAATGGTCGACTGCCCGCAGAAGGAGACCCGATGCGCTGTACCCCGGTCCTGACCGTTCTGGCGCTGCTCGTGCCCGGCGCCGCGCTGGCCGCGGACCTCACCGAGACCTTCGCGGCGGCGGCGGCGGTGACGGACGGCACCACCCTCGGCAGCTGCAAGCAGCTCACCGCCAACCTGGGAGGCGCCGGGAGCATCACCATCCCCGGCGGCGGCGTCGCCAGCTTCAGCGCGCCGGTCGACGCTGACGCGGCGATCCTCTCCTCGACCGAG
>JAKLHH010000643.1 GCA_022710245.1 Myxococcota bacterium | reverse complement strand
CAGGACTTCATCCTGAACGAGGAGAAGACCGCCCCGCGCGCCGGCGCGCTCTTCGCGCTGAACATGCTGGTAGGGACCCCGGCCGGGAGCTGCTACAGCGAGGCCGAGTACAGCGGCTGGCTGCGGGAGACGGGCTTCGCCGAGGTGCGGCACGTCCGGCTCCCCGGGCCGACCGGGCTGCTCGTCGGGCGTCGCGCTTGATCCTGTGAACGATCTCCAATAGCATTCAGGGTTCATAGCCGCGGCTGCGGCTGCGAGGGCCGCGATGGCAGAGGAGACCGCCGGGCGCCGTGAGCAGATCCTGGGCGCGGCCGCGCGACTGCTCAGGCACTACGGGTTCGCCAAGACCACCGTCGCCGACATCGCCCGCGAGGCGGGGGTCGGCGTGGGCACCGTCTACCTGGAGTTTTCCTCGAAGGAGGAGATCGTCGGGGCGCTCTCGAGCCAGAGCCACACCAGGGTGCTGGAGCAGATGCGCGCGGCCGCGGGCGGGCACGGCGGCCACGCCGAGCGGCTCCGCGCCACGCTGGAGGCGCGGCTGCGGGCGATCGCGCAGCTCTGCACCGACGGGGAGCATGGCCGGGACCTGGTCGCCTGCCGTTGCCCCAAGGTCGGGGAGGTGCAGCGGCGCGCCCGCGAGGAGCAGCTCGCGCTCCTCGCCGAGCTCCTCGGCGCCGGCCAGCGCGCCGGCGAGCTGAAGGTGCAGCGCCCGGCGATCATGGCCCGCGTGCTGCTGCGCCTCTACGACTGCTACCTCGAGCTCCGCTCCGAGCACGACGAGGAGGACCTCGCCGTGACGCACCAGCTCATCCTGCGTGGGCTCCTCCGCCGCTGACCTCGCCCGCCTGCGCGCCCGGTCGCGCCGGGACGAAACCTCGCAGCTGCCTCTTGACTGATGCGTGAACGAATTTATCTTTCATTCACGCATCAGGGCTTCAGCCCCGGACCGCGGTCCGGAGCCGAGCCCGGAGCGCCAAGGAGGCGAGATGGCAATCCGAACGACGAAGGCGCGGATCCCGGCGGAGCCCCTGCCGCTCCTCCCGCTCCGCAACGGCGTCCTCTTCCCGGGCACGGCGATGACGCTGCCGCTGGGACGCAAGCAGTCGGTGGCGCTGCTCCAGGCGGTGGAGCAGAACGCGCTGGTCATCGTCGGGGTGCAGCGAGACCCGAAGGTCGAGGACCCCGGGCTCGCCGACCTGCTCCCGGTCGCGACGGTGGCGCGCGTCGCGCGCGTGGCGCGCGGGCGGCCCGACCGGCAGCAGCTGGTCCTCGAGGGGCTGGGCCGGGCGCAGCTCGACACCCTGGTGGCCTCGCATCCGTTCTGGCGCGTGGAGGCCCACGCGCTCGAGGAGGAGGTCGGCGACGAGCGCGAGCTGCGGGCGCTGGCCGGGCTGCTCGCCGAGCGGGTCCGCGAGCTGCGGGCCACGCTCAGCGACGAGCTGCAGGGGCTCCTCGACCCGCGCGCGGCGGCCGAGAGCCCGGGGGCGCTGGCGGACCTGGTCGCCTCGGCGCTCGGGCTGCCGGCGGAGAAGGAGGCGCAGGTCCTGCTCGCGCTCGACCTGACGAAGCGGGTGCGCCACGTGCTGAGCCTGGTCGGGGAGGCCGAGGCGCTGGCCGAGCTCCGCGGCAAGATCGCGAAGGACGTGCAGGAGGAGTTCGGCAAGGCGCAGCGCGAGGCCGTGCTGCGGCAGCAGCTCCGCTCCATCCAGCGCGAGCTCGGCGAGGGGGAGGGCGAGGCCGAGGCCGAGGACGGTCTGCGCCGGCGCCTCGACGAGGCCCACCTCCCCGAGGAGGCGAGGCGGGTCGCCGACCGCGAGCTGAAGCGGCTGGAGGGCATGTCGCCGGGCCAGCCCGAGGCGCACGTGATCCGCTCCTACCTGGAGCTGATCGCGGAGCTCCCCTGGGACCGGCGCGCCGAGGTCTCCGGCGACCTCGACGCGGTGGCGAGCAAGCTCGACGCCGACCACTTCGGGCTCGGCGACGTGAAGCAGCGCATCCTCGAGCACCTCGCGGTGCGCAAGCTGACGCACAGCAACCGCGGGGCGATCCTGGCGCTGGTGGGGCCGCCGGGCGTGGGCAAGACCTCGCTCGGGCAGT
The DNA here is from genome assembly GCA_022710245.1 of Myxococcota bacterium. Next base: position 3,151 of record JAKLHH010000643.1, on the reverse strand, counting down.
CGATCGCCGACGCGACCGGACGGCCCCTGGTGCGGGTCGCGCTGGGGGGCATCCGCGACGAGGCGGAGCTCCGAGGCCACCGGCGCACCTACGTCGGCGCGCTGCCGGGGCGCGTCCTCGGCGCCCTCCGCCGCGCCAGGGTGAAGAACCCGATCCTGCTCCTGGACGAGATCGACAAGCTCGGGGTGGGGTGGATGGGCTCGCCCGAGGCCGCGCTCCTCGAGGTGCTCGACCCGGAGCAGAACAGCACCTTCACCGACCACTACCTGGAGCTGCCCTTCGACCTCTCGGAGGTGCTCTTCGTGTGCACCGCGAACAGCGCCGAGGGGCTCTCGGCCCCGCTGCGCGACCGCCTGGAGCTGATCGAGCTGCAGGGCTACACGCTCGAGGAGAAGCTGGAGATCGCGCGGCGGCACCTGGTCCCGCAGCTCCTCGAGCAGCACGGGCTGGCGCGTGGCGCGCTGACGGTGAGCGACGAGGCGCTCGGGGCCATCGCCCTGGACTACACGCGCGAGGCGGGCGTCCGGCAGCTGAAGCGCGAGCTGATGAAGATCTGCCGCGGGGTCACCCTCGAGATCGCCCGGCGCCCCGAGCAGAAGAGCGAGCCGGCGAGCGTGGGCCGCGGCGACCTGCGACGGTACCTGGGCCGGGAGCGCTTCTTCAACGAGGCGGCCGAGCGCACCGCGATCCCCGGCGTGGCGACGGGGCTCGCCTGGACCCCGACCGGCGGCGACATCCTCTTCATCGAGTCGTCGCGGATGCCGGGCAAGGGGCAGCTGGAGATCACCGGGCAGCTCGGCGAGGTGATGAAGGAGTCCGCGCGCGCGGCGCTGACCTACGTGCGCAGCCACGCCGGCGAGCTGGGGGTCGACCCGGCCTTCCTCGCCGCGCAGGATCTCCACATCCACGTGCCGGCGGGCGCCATCCCCAAGGACGGGCCGTCGGCCGGCGTGACCATCTTCACCGCGCTCGCCTCGCTCCTCTCCGGGCGGCGCGCGCGGCCCGACACGGCCATGACGGGCGAGTGCACGCTGCGCGGCCGGGTGCTCCCGGTCGGCGGCATCAAGGCCAAGGTCCTCGCCGCGCACCGCGCGGGGCTCGCGAGGGTGATCCTGCCCTCGCGCAACCAGCGCGACCTCGACGAGGTGCCCGAGGAGGTGCAGCGGACCCTGGAGTTCGTCTTCGCCGAGGACATGGACCAGGTGCTCGCGGCTGCTCTGGAGGCGGTGCCCGCGCGCCCTGCCGGCCTCGGGCTCGGCGCCGCCGACGCGGGGACCGCCGCCGGCCCCGCGGAGCGGGGCGGGGGGCTCGCCGCCCCCGTGTGAGCTTGACAAGCGCGCCGCGGAGCGCGACTCCAGGGGGGCATGCGCGCCGCGGCCATCGCCATCTTTGCCCTCAGCTACCTGCTGATCTCGGCCCCGCGCTTCCCGCTGCTGCCCATCGGGAGGGCGGCCGGCGCCCTGCTCGGCGCGGCGCTGATGGTGGCCGCCGGCGTGCTGACGCCGCGCGAGAGCTTCGCCGCCGTCGACGCGAGCACCATCCTCCTCCTCTTCGCGATGATGCTCCTCACCGCGTATCAGGAGCGCGCGGGCTTCTTCGAGGTGGTGGCGCGCGGGCTCTTCACGCTCTGTCGCACTCCGTGGCGCCTCCTCGCCGCGACCTCCACCCTCGCCGCGATCCTCTCCGCGTTCCTCGTCAACGACGCCGTCTGCGTCTTCCTCACCCCGGTGATCGTCGCGGCCTGCCGGCGAGCCGCGTTGCCGATGGCGCCGTTCCTGCTCGCGGTCGCCACCTCGGCCAACCTGGGCAGCGCCGCGACGCTGGTCGGCAACCCGCAGAACATGATCATCGGCAGCCTCAGCGGGCTGCCCTTCCGCGGCTTCCTGGTGCACGCGGGGCCGGCCGCGCTCGCCGGGCTGCTGGTCAACCTCGGCCTCCTCTGGGTCTACTACGGCCGCCGGTTGCCGGCCGCGTTCCCGCCGCTCGAGGCAGCGCCGGCGCAGAAGGCGCGGGGGCTGCTCGAGGTGAGCGTGGTCACCGCGCTGATCGTGATCGGCTTCTTCGCCGGGATGCACCTCGGCTACGCGGCGCTCGGCGGCGTGCTGCTGCTGATGATCTGGGAGCGACGCGAGCCGCAGCAGGTGCTGGCGCGGGTCGACTGGTCGCTGCTCGTCTTCTTCTGTGGGCTCTTCGTCGTCGTCGCCGGGCTCGCCAAGACCGGCCTCATGGAGCGAGCCTGGACGGCCGCCGCGCCGCACCTCGACCTCTCGCGCGCGAGCGGCGCCGCGCTCTTCAGCGCGCTGATGACCGTCGGCTCGAACCTCGTCTCCAACGTGCCGCTGGTGCTCCTCACCGGGCCGCACCTCGGGGAGCTCGGCGGCGGACAGCGCGCCTGGGTGCTGCTCGCCTACACCACCACCGTCGCGGGCAACCTGACGCTGATCGGCTCGGTCGCGAACCTGATCGTCGCCGAGCGGGCCAAGGCGGACTACACGCTCGGGTTCTGGGAGTACCTCCGCTTCGGCGCGGTGAGCACGCTCCTCACGCTCGCCGCGGGCGTGCCGCTCGTGTACCTGCGCTGAGGGCGGAGGCCTCCCACCTGTCCGTACGCGGTCGGGTTCGCGGACCGTGCTGCGCCGCTGCACTTGCGCTATGATCGTGCCGCCTCGTCCAGGAGTCCGGTTGTCACCTCGCGTCCACCTGTGGATCGCCCTCAGCTGCCTCGCCGGCTGCCGTCACACCGCGAACCCGGCCGCGCCGCCCGCGCAGGAGCCGGGCGCCCCGGCGGTGGTGGTCGACGACACCACGGCCCTGGCGCGGATCGCCGCGCTCCAGCGTGAGCTCCCCCGCCGCTTCGAAGAGGCGCTCGCCGCGGCAGAGCCACCGGGGCCTGCCGTCCTCGCCGAGGTCGCCCGTGCGCGACGGACGCTGCTCGCGCCCGAGGTGCTCGCCGCGGTGTACGCGAAGCCCCGCGCGCCGCTCCGCTTCGCTTCGCCCGCGGGGCTGACGCCGGCCGGCCGCAGTCTCCGCAAGGCGCTCGCCGGTCTCGCGGAGCAAGGGATCGACGCCTCGAGCTGGCCGGCCTCGCGCCCGGGAGAGCCACGCCCGGCGACGAGCGAGGCAGCGCCCGCGCCGCTCTCCCCTGAGGAGG
>JAKLHH010000642.1 GCA_022710245.1 Myxococcota bacterium | reverse complement strand
GGCGGCGAGCGCGCGGATCTCCCGGTCATAGAGGTCGCTCGCGGCGACGGCCTTCTCGAAGATGGTGGGGTTGGTGGTCAGGCCGCGGAGCCCGTCCTCGGCGATCAGCCGGCCGAGCTCGCCGGAGCGGAGGAGCTGACGGGTGATGAAGTCGAGCCACGGGCTCTGGCCCAGGGCCACCAGCCCGAGGAGCGGGTTCGTGGTCATGCGCGCCCCCTCTCGAGGAGCCGCTTGACCCTGCGCACGACCTCCTCGACGGTGAAGCCCAGCTCGCGGAAGAGCACCTCGCCGGGCGCCGAGGCGCCGAAGCGGTCCAGGGTCAGGGTGTCTCCCTCCTCGGTGACGTAGCGGAGCCAGCCGAGCTGGCACCCCGCCTCGATCGCCAGCCGCTGGCGCAAGGGCGGCGGCAGGACGGACTCGCGGTACGCCGGCGGCTGGGCCTCGAAGAGCTCCCAGGAGGGCATCGAGACGACCCGGGTCGGGATGCCCTCGGCGGCGAGGCGCTCCCACGCCTCGAGCGCGAGCGCGACCTCCGAGCCGGTGGCGATCAAGATCGCGCGCGGCGGGTGCTCCGGCGGGTCCGCCAGCACGTAGGCGCCGCGGAGGGCGCCGGCGGCGGGCGCGAAGCGCGCGCGATCGATCACCGGCAGCTTCTGCCGCGAGAGCGCGAGCGCCACCGGCCCGCTGCGGTGCGTGATGGCCGCTCGCCAGGCCTCGACGGTCTCGTTCGCGTCGGCGGGGCGCAGCACCAGCAGGTTGGGGATCGCCCTGAGCGTCGCGAGCTGCTCCACCGGCTGGTGGGTGGGGCCGTCCTCGCCGACGCCGATCGAGTCGTGGGTGAAGACGTAGATGACGGGGAGCTCCATCAGCGCGGCGAGCCGGATCGCCGGGCGGAGGTAGTCGCTGAAGATGAGGAAGGTGGCCCCGTACGGCCGCACGCCGCCGTGGGCGGCCATGCCGTTGAGGCAGGCGCCCATGCCGTGCTCGCGGACGCCCCAGTGGAGGTTGCGCCCGCTCTCGAGGCCGGAGAAGTCACCGGCGCCGGGGAGGAGCGTCTCGGTCGAGGGGCCCAGATCGGCGGAGCCGCCGAGCAGCTCTGGCTGCTGCGCGGCGATCGCGCGCAGCGCCCTTCCGGACGCCGCGCGGGTCGCGACCTCGCCGTCGGAGGGCGCGAACGCGGGCAGCGCCGAGTCCCAGCCGGCAGGCAGCCTGGCCTCCTGGCAGCGCACGAGCTCCTCGGCGCTCGCGGGGTCGCGCTCGGCCAGCTCGCGCCAGCGCGCCTGCCACTCGGCCTCGGCGCGCCGGCCGCGCTCGAGGGCCCGCCGCAGGTGACGCGCCACCTCCGCCGGCACGGTGAACTCCGCCTCCGCCTCCCACCCCATCGCCGCCTTGGTGAGGCGCACCTCCTCGGGGCCGAGCGGCGCCCCGTGCGCCTCGCAGGTGCCGCCCTTGTTCGGCGACGGATCGCCGATCTGCGTGCGGAGGATGATCAGCGAGGGGCGCCGGCGCTCGCGGCGGGCGGCCTCGAGCGCGCGCGTGATCGCGTCGAGGTCGTTGCCATCGGGCAGCCGCTGCACGTGCCAGCCGTAGGCCTGGAACCGCCGCCCGACGTCCTCGGAGAAGGCCAGCGCGGTGTCGCCCTCGATGGTCACCTGGTTGTCGTCGTAGATGAGGTTGAGCTTGCCGAGCCGCAGGTGCCCGGCGAGCGAGGCCGCCTCCGACGCCACCCCCTCCATCAGGTCGCCGTCGCTGCACAGCCCCCAGACCGCGTGATCCACGACCGCGCAGCCCGGGCGGTTGAAGCGCTGGGCCAGGTAGCGCTCCGCGATCGCCATCCCCACGGCGTGACCCACCCCCTGGCCGAGCGGGCCGGTGGTCGTCTCGACCCCGGGGGTGAGCCCGCGCTCGGGGTGACCCGGGGTGCGCGAGCCCCACTGCCGGAAGCGGCGCAGCTCGTCGAGGGGCAGGTCGTGACCGGTGAGGTGGAGCAGCGCATAGAGGAGCGCCGACGCGTGGCCACACGAGAGCACGAAGCGGTCGCGGTCAGGCCAGTCGGGGCGGCGCGGGTTGTAGCGGAGGAAGCGCGTGAAGAGCACGTAGGCCGCCGGGGCGAGCCCGAGCGGCGCGCCGGGGTGGCCGGATCGGGCGCGCTCGACCGCGTCCATCGCCAGGGCGCGCAGCGTGTCGACGCAGAGCTGGTCGAGCGCCCGCGTCGCCGCGCGCAGCTCCCTGCGGAGCACCCATAGCCGCTTCACCGCCTCGGCGGCGCTCGTCGGCCTGCTTGCCATCGCTTCACCCCCAGGCGCGGTCCGTGCTGACCCCTCGCCGAAGTCGCTTGGCCGAAGCAGCCGGCGTGCCAACCCGCGTCACGCCCGATCGCCGCTGCGCCCACGGAGGGTTCAGCCCCGCGCCTGCCTTCGCCAGGTCGGCGTCGCGGCACTTCGCCCTGCTCCCGTCCTCATGGAGGCTCCGCGATGAAGGGCGAATCCGCCCGCTCGCGTCCTCCGGACGCTCCGCGGTGAAGGGCGAATTCTTCGTCCCCCTGGACGTTTTTTCCTGGCGGAGCTACCCGCGCCAGACCTCGCCCGCCGTGAAGAGCAGGCCGTGCAGCGGGAGCAGCTTGGTGACGAAGCTGTGCTGGTGGTGGAAGGCCGGCGCGGCGGTGGCCTGGTACTCGTCGATCCAGTTGTGGCCGTTGCCGCCGAACTCGCGCGCGTCGGTGTCGATGACCTTGTGGTACTGGCCCGCGAAGGGGACGCCGAGGCGGAACTCCTCGAAGTGGTGCTTCGAGAGGTTGATCAGGTAGACCATCAACCCCTGGTACGCGCGGTCGTAGCGCACGAAGGAGAGGATGTTGTGCCGGTGGTTATGGCACTCGATCCACTCGAAGCCGTTCGGCTGGTTGTCCCCCTCGTGCATGGCCGGCACGTAGCGGTAGACCTCGTTGAGGCGCTTGACGAACCACTGCATGGAGCGGTGCAGGTGGCTCCAGGTCGAGGCCCAGGGGAGCGGCTCCTCCGAGCACCACTCGTTCATCTGCCCGAACTCCTGCCCCATGAAGAGGAGCTTCTTGTGCGGGTAGCCGAACTGCAGCAGGTAGAGGAGCCTGAGGTTGGCGAAGCGATCGAACTCGGAGAGCCCCTCGGTCTTGTTCACCATGGTGCGCTTCAGGTGCACCACCTCGTCGTGGCCGAGGGGGAAGAGGAAGTTCTCGCAGTGGTGGTAGAGCAGGGGGTAGGTGAGCTCGCCGTAGCCCTTGCTCCGCTCCGCGAACGGCTTGCGCAGGTACTTCAGCACGTGGGAGGTGCAGCCGAGGTCCCACTTGTAGTCGAAGCCGTGGCCTCCGTCCTCCACCGGCCGGGTCACCCCCTCGGCGATGGTCGAGTCCTCGGCGATCAGCAGCGTCTCCGGGTGCTCCTCCCGCACGGCGTGGTTCATCGACTGCATGAAGCGGAAGCCCTCGGGGTTGTGGCAGTTGCCGTAGCGGCGCAGGAAGAAGCGCAGGCGCTCCTCCGACTGGAACTCGTAGTGATGGAACTGCCCCGCGGCGTCGAAGCGGAAGCCGTCGACGTAGTACTCCTCGATCCAGTGAAAGAGGCTGGAGATGAGGAAGCTCTTCACCTCGTGGCGGGCGAAGTCGAAGTAGTAGGTGTCCCAGGCGGTCGCCTTGCGCTCCGGGATGGGGCACTCGAAGAGGTGGTCGTCGTTGTCGTAGGCGGCGAGGCCGGTCAGGTCCTTCGGGAAGTGGACCATCACCGCGTCGAGGAGGACGCCGATCCCCTCGCGGTGGAAGGCGTCGATCAGGCGCTTGAAGTCGGTCGGCGTGCCGAGGCGCGAGGTGGGCGCGTAGAAGCCGATCACCTGGTAGCCCCAGGACGGCACGTAGGGGTGCTCGAGGATGCCCATCAGCTCCACGTGGGTGTACGCGAGGTGCTTCACGTAGGGGACGAGCTCGTCGATCAGCTCGAGGTAGGAGAGCGGGCGGCCGTCGCGGTAGCGCCAGGAGAGCGGGTGCACCTCGTAGATGTTGAGCGGGCCGGCGAGCTTGTCCGCGAGCGGCACCTTCGGGTGCTGGAACTCGTAGTAGGTCTCGGTGAGGATCGGCGTCCGGTTGAGGTCGTTCTGGATGAAGCGGGCGAAGGGGTCGCTGCGGAACTGCCAGCTCCCGTCGGGGCGCTCGATGGCGAACTTGTAGAAGACGCCGTGCCCGAGCTCCGGGACGAACCGCTCCCAGACGCCGGTTGACCCCCGCGGGGTCATCGCGTGGGCGTGCAGGTTCCAGTCGTTGAAGTCGCCCACCACCGCGACCTGGCGCGCGTTCGGCGCCCAGACGGCGAAGCGCACCCCGCCCTCGACGGCGTGGGCGCCGAGGAAGCGATGGATGCGGCGGTGCTCGCCCTGGTTGAAGAGGTAGAGATCCAGCTCGGGGATCGAGCGGCGATCCGCGGCCGGCTGCCCGCGCCGCCCCTCGGCGGGGAGCGCGGGTTGAGGTTGCGTCATGTGAGGGTCCTTTACTTCTGGTTGTCCTTCTTGCTTGCTTGCTCGCGGCGGGGCAGCCCGGCGCTACTCGGTGTCGAGGCCGAGCTGACGGTAGAGGTCGGGGAGGTCGCGGCGCAGCAACGAGCCGGCCCCGAGGAGCAGCAGGCACTCCTTGGCGAAGGCGGGGTCCTCCCTGAGCCTGGCGATGAGCAGCTCCCTCACCGTGCGCTCGTCGATCAGCGGCGCGGCGTGGAGGGCCTCGACCTCCTCCCGGGTGCGGTACAGGTAGGGGTCGAGGAAGGGCAGCTCATCCTCGAAGATGGTCTCGCGGCTCACCCACTCCCAGTCGACCCGCTGCAGCCAGAGGCGCTCGTCGCGGTGGATCGAGTTGACGTTCAGGGTGCAGTCGTCGGTGATCATGAAGCGGGTGAAGGGGTCGACGTAGAGGGCGCCGTGGACCGCGTTCGGGAGCGTGACGTTGTTGCCCGAGAAGGTGCGCAGGTTGACGTAGGCGCTCGGCGTCGTCCGGTAGGCGATCGAGAGCTGCAGGTAGAGGCCCTCGCGCGCGTACTTGTCCTTGCGCGGGAGCACGCGCCGGAAGGTGAGCGCGGGCCCGGCGTCCCAGATCTCGATCAGGTCCTGCACGCCGTCGTGGTGCCAGTTGGGGCCGTAGAGGGTCGCCTCGGCGGCGCGGACCGTGCCGCTCACCCCGAGGATGTCGCGCTCCTCTTCGATGGGAGGTCGCGGCACGACGGTCTTGCGTACTCTCGG
>JAKLHH010000641.1 GCA_022710245.1 Myxococcota bacterium | reverse complement strand
AGCGCGCTGTAGTGACAGGTGGGCAGATCTCCCTCCATCGCAGAGCGTCCTCCGGACTCCGCGATGAAGGGCGCGCGAGGCTGCGGCGGGGTGTGGAGCTGCGCTGCCGGGCTGGCGCGCACCGAGGCGGGAGCGATCGACTCACTTCGTCGGCATCACCAGCTTGCAGATCCCGCCCACGCACGCCGCGCGCGCGCTGCCGAGGCCGATCGCCGTGCAAGCATCGGCGAAGCAGTCCGCGGCGCACGGGTAGAAGGGGATCGCCGCGGGGAGCGCGTAGCAGCCGCAGCAGTCGTTGCCCTTGCTGCAGTCCTCGTCTCGCGTGCAGCCCACCGCTCCGGCGGCGAGGAGGCACTTGCCCTGCAGGCAGTAGGCGAGCGGCTTGTGGATCCCCCAGCCGTCGCACCTCGGCTGCTTGCACGTCGGGGCGCACTCCAAGGGCGGCGTCCCCTGCTCCACCGCGCGACAGGTGCAGCAGTCGTTCTGCACCTCGCAGCTGACGTTGGCGCAGGCATCCGGGCCCCCGGGCTGGGGACAGCTGTGCTCCGAGCCCACGCTGATCCCGGCCGCGTGCGCGACGCAGGCCGAGCTGTAGGTCTTGCCGTCACAGCCGCAGACCGGGGCGTAGAGGGTCGCGCACCCGATCGGGCGCTCGGCGCAGACTCCAGGGCCGCGGTTGCAGCCCGGGTTGTCGCAGTACTCGTCGGCGGCGCACTCGGCGTTGTTGAAGCAGGTCTGCCCGCCGCCATCCCTCGCGCTCGGCGGCAGGGCCCCATCGCTCCCGCCGGCGTCTCCGCCGGGCGCGACGCTGCGCGAGCCGCAGCCGGTGAGGGTGCCAGTGAGGGCGAGGGCAGCAGTGAGGGTGGCGAGGTGGCGCATGGTCGTCTCCGTGGGCTGTCGACCGCCGCCCGGTGCAGGCCGCGTGCCGAGCGCGGAGGCGCAGCGACTTCGCGCACCTCAGCGCTCGCTCCCGCGCCACCCCTCAGAAAACTGAAGCACGCGTGGCACAGCGCCCTGGATCTCTGACGCGCGCTCAGCTCTCACGGGCGGATGATGCCCAGGAACACGTCGCTGCCACCAGCGCTGGTCAGCTGGCCTGTGCCTGATCGGCGATGGTGCTGTCGTACAAGACCGAGCCACTCTCGCGAGCGGGCGACGAAGGTCGTGTGTCTGCTTCACCGACGAAGCCGATGCGTGCGCAGACCAGGCCCAGCCGATCAGGCGGGCGACCTTCCAGCGGGTCTGCGCGGGCGTCGAGCAGGCGCTTGCCCTGCAGGCAGCGGGCGCAGCCCTCGAGGCTGGGCAGCACGATCCCGCGCGTCTCGGGGAGCGTCCAGACCCAGCTCGCGGTGCCGAGCGCGAGGCAGAGCGGCACCGTGAGCCCGCCCGCGAGCCCACCCCAGGCGACCGCCTGCGCGACGAGGACCGGCGCCAGCAGCTGGACCATGCGCGCGAGGTTGTAGGTGGTGCCCATCGCGGCGCCGCGCACCTCGGTGGGGAAGAGCTCGGCGAGGAGCGCGCCGAAGCCCGCCGTGCAGCCGGAGCCGAGCCCGAGGAGGAGCATGGTCGACCAGAAGAGCAGCGGGTGCGCCGAGAGGGTGCCCCACGCGTAGGCGAGCGGCGCGATGGCCGCCGCGGTGAGGAGGGAGAAGCCGCAGAAGGCCGGCCGCCGCCCGACGCGGTCGGCGAGGACGCCGAAGGCGAGCATGCCGGTGAGCTGCCCGAGCTGCGCCGTCAGCACCCAGGTCACCGAGCGGCCCACCGACTGCTTCATCTCGTGGTGGAGGAAGCGCGGCAGCCAGGTGTAGCAGGTCCAGTAGGTGCCGAGCTTCATCACGCCGAGGAGCCAGGCGCGGAGCAGGCGCCCGCCGACCCGGGCGCGGCGGAGCGTGGCGAGCGAGGGCGGCCTTCCCGCCGGCTGATCGGGCAGGTGCGCCGAGAGCCGCATGCCCAGCGCCAGCGCGGCGGTCACGCTGGAGCCGATCAGCACCCAGCGCCAGCCGACCGCCGGCATCACCAGGTAGCCCGCCACCGCCGCGAGCGCCACGCCGACCGGCTCGCCCGCCTGCAGCGCCGCCGAGGCGCGCCCGCGCGCGGACGGCGCCACCGCCTCGGCCAGCATCCCGTGCCCGACCGCCCACTCGCCGCCGACGCCGAGCCCGACCAGCGCGCGCCCGAGGAAGAAGGCGAGCGCTGAGGGCGCCAGGCCGCAGACCAGCGAGCCGAGCGAGTAGATGAGCACCGTCGCGGAGAGCACCGTGCGCTTGCCGACGCGGTCCGCGAGCACGCCCGAGAGGATGCCGCCGATCCCGGAGGTGCCGAGGGCGACGCCGAGCATCCACACCTCGGCGCGGTGGCTGAGCGCGAGGTCGTGCGCGACCGGCTCGCGCAGGAACCCGACCAGCACCAGATCATAGAAGTCGAAGGTCCAGCCGAAGAAGGCGAAGAGGAAGAGGCGCAGCGGAAAGGGCTGTGGCATCTCGGGGCTCGAGGCTGACGGCAGGGAGGGGCCACGCGGCGAGGTCCTGTTCGGGTCGCGGCTCCCCGCCGCCGCCCTCTGCGGTGCGGGGCGCCGCTCCATCAGGGCTCGCGCACCAGGGCGAGGACGGCGTCGCCGCAGCAGCCGCCCGTCGTCACCTGGCCGAGGAAGTTCTTGCCGGCGAGGAGCTCGGCCTTGTGCACCCCCGCCGCGACGGTCTTCACCGCGTCGAGGGAGAGGACCAGGTGCCCCATCCCCTGCGAGGCGGGCACCACGTCCGTGACCGTGGCGAGGACCGCGCCGTCGAGGAGCGTCTGCGCGACCAGCGTCGCCGCCTCCGCGCCGCAGCTCGGGTTCGGGTTGAGCTGCGGCGTCCCCTCGATCACCGCCAGGACGCGGAGCTTCTCGGCGGCGCCCTCGGTCTGCAGGCTCTCGCCGAGGATCGCCGTCGTGGAGGTCGGCCACTCCCAGAGCTGGGTCACGCCCGCGGTCTGGTAGTAGCTGCGCGCGCGGAGCATGCGACCGCTGCAGGCGGCGGCCGTGCTCTCCAGCCAGACCTCGAGGCTGGAGCCCGCCTCGACCTGGAGCGCCCCCTCGATGCAGGGGCTGGCGCCCTGGTGCGCGAGCACGCGGACCACGCCCCCGGCGGCGACCGTGCCGAGCCCGAGGTTGGTCCGCTGCGAGGTGACGCCCGGGCAGACGTCGTCGCCGACCGCGTAGGCGAGCACCGGGCTGCCCACCTCGACCCGCGCGCTCCAGAAGTGGATCACCGTCGAGAGCGGCGCCCCGACGTGGCGGACCTGCAGGTTCGCCCGCGCCAGCGCGCGCCCGGCGGCGGGGAGCTGGACCTGCAGCACCACCCTCGGCGCGCTCGCGTCGCAGGCGAGCGGCACCGCCGCGCCGAGGGGGAAGCTGAGGTGGAGCGGCGCGCAGGGGCTGCCTGCCTCGAGCCTGCCGTCGCCGCCCGCCTCGCGCGGCCCGCCCTCGCCCGCGCCGTCGCTCGCCGGGCGCTCGCGAGAGAGATCGGCCGGGCGCAGATCGGCCCCCGGGCTCTTCACCTTGCAGGCGGCGAGGAGGGAGACGGCGAGGAGCAGCAGCGAGCCGCGGACCATCCGCTCATCATAGGATAGTTTCGCGCGGCGCGCCCCAGCTCTGCGCGGCTCAGCGGTAGGGCCCACCCTCGGCCTGGCTGCAGTCGACGAGCTCGGTGCCGTACTTGGGCCCGATCGGGATCTGCTCCGGCGCGGTCGCGTACCAGTCGACGAAGCCGCAGGATCGGCAGATGTAGGCCTGCAAGATGCCCATCGGCGAGCCGACGTCCTCGCCGCGATCCACCGCGACGAGCCCACGTTCGTAGGTCACCGCGAGCGGTGCCATCTGGGAGAGGGCGCTCGCCCCGGTCCCGAGCCGGTCCTGGACGCTGCAGCGGATCAGCAGCCCGTGGCCGCAGCGCGCGCAGGGCCGGGCCGGCCGCGGGCTGGGCAGCGCTCCCTCGGTCACCCCGAGCGCGCGCTGACACTCGGTGCAGATGCCGTTCGGGTTCGGCAGCATCTCCTTGTCGCAGATCCGGCAGCGCTCGAAGTCGCTCATTACGGGCCTCCTGTCTTGGAGCCTTTTTGTCCTGTCATATCACAGGTGTATTCTCGAAGAGCTACGGTCGCTGGTCCCCCAACTTTTCTCCTAAGAAAACTCCGGGTGGCACGTTGACAGAGCAGACACAACGAGACGAGCTCCCCCCGATGAGCGATGAGCGGCTGAGCTGGATCCGTTCGGTGATCGCGCGCTACGAGGGCCCTCTGATCCGCTACGCCACGAACCTCACCGGGGAGGTCGAGCGAGCTCGCGACGTGGTGCAGGACACCTTTCACCGGCTGTGCGAGGCAGAGCGCTCCGCCATCGAGGGACACGTGGCGGCCTGGCTCTACCGCGTCTGCCGCAACCGCGCGCTCGACGTGCGGCGGAAGGACAGACCCATGCGACTGGTCAGCGACGCCAAGCTCGAGTCCCAGGAGAGCCCGGCGCCCTCCCCCTCGGCCGCCGTGGAGACGGCGCAGTCGACGGGGAGGCTCCTCGGGCTGCTCCCGACCCTGAGCGAGAAGCAGCAGGAGGTGCTCCGCCTGAAGTTCCAGGAGGGGCTGAGCTACCGCGAGATCGCCTCGGTGACGGGCCAGAGCGTCACCAACGTCGGCTACCTGATCCACACCGCGCTCCGCTCGCTCCGCGAGCGCTTGGAGGACCCGCCCGCCGCGCCCAGGCTGCGCACGGTCGAGGCCGCGAGGAGCCTGCCATGAGGATCGACCCGAACGACCCCAGAGTGACCGCCTACGTCCTCGGCGAGCTCGAGGAGCCCGAGCGCGCCGCGTTCGAGCAGGAGCTCGCCGGCTGCCCGGAGAGCCAGCAGCACGTCGAGGAGCTGCGCGCCCTCACCAGCCAGCTCGCGGCCGAGCTCGCCGCCGAGCCGACCCCGAGCCTGACCCCCGAGCAGCGCGCCGCCGTCGACGCCCGCGCGCAGGCCTCGGGGAGCGACCTCGAGCGAGCGCGCCGCCGGCGACGCCGCATCGCCATCATCGGCTCGCTCTCCCTCGCCGCCACGCTGCTGGTCGTGGTGGGCGCCGGGAGCTTCGTGGTGATGAAGCGGGCGCCCTCGCTGGAGGCGGGTCGCGCGATGATCCTCGCCTCGCCGAGCGCCTCGGAGGTGCGGAGCGACGTGAGCAGCAAGCGCTCGGTGAACCCCGAGTTCCTGCGCCGCGCCCCAGGGGAGCGCTCGCTGG
>JAKLHH010000640.1 GCA_022710245.1 Myxococcota bacterium | reverse complement strand
ACGCTCGAGGCCGCGGGCAAGGATCTCGGGCTGAGCAAGTCCTGGGCGTCGCGCCTCCACGCGCGCGCCATGCGCCTCCTCGCTGGCGCGCTGCGCGGCGCCGGCGTGGCGCCGCCCTGATGCACTCTAAACGAGCGCGATTCGAATCTGGTATTCTCTCCCATTGACCGGCTCCGCCTTCTTCATGGTCCGGCTCGGCGTGCCCAGGGGCGATCGGCGCTACCGCTGCGCCGAGCACAGCGGCGGCCATCGGCCCGACAAGCGCACGCTGAAGCCCGGCGAGAGCGATCGCGTCGCGGTGCAGTTCGGGACGCTCCGCGAGCTCGAGCCGGGCGAGTACGAGGCCTGGCTCGAGCACCACCCGAGCAAGCTCCGCAGTCAGCGAGTGCGCTTCCGCGTGGTGCCGTGAGCTCCGTCCACCGCGCGGCGGCAGGCTGAACCGATGTTCGGGCTCCCCCTCCCCTTCCACGGCGTGGTGCTCGTCGCGACGGTGGCGCTCGGGCTCCTCGAGGCGCGGCGCGTGCAGCGCGCCGGCGTGCGAGAGCTCCGCCACGCCGGGCAGCGGGTGCGGTACCTCTACGCGCTGCTGCCGATCCTTCTCCTCTGCCTGGTCGGGCTCTTCCTGATGCAGACCATGCGCGACCTCTGGTGGCGACTCCCGCTGCTCGTCGAGTACTCGTTCCTGCCGCTCGTCTGGGGAGCCATCCTCGGGTGCTTCGGCTTCCTGTTCAGCCTGGTGTGCGGGCTCGCCTGGAGGCTCGGAGACCCCACGCGCCGTCGACTGGTCGTGGCCAGCCTGCTGATGGTGGTGGCCGCCGAGGTCGCGCACTGGCAGTATGCGCGACTGGCCGCGCCGGGGCTCCGGCACCTGGCGACCAGCGACGGCGTCGTCCTGCAGAGCAGCGACGCGACCTGCGCGGCGGCGAGCGCCGCGAACCTCCTGCGGCTCTCCGGCGTGCAGGCCACCGAGCGTCAGCTCGCGGTGCGGTTCGGGTCCTCGGTGCTCTTCGGCACGTCGATCGCGCAGGTGGTCTTTGGCCTGCGGGAGCTCGGGTACGACTGCCGGCGCTTCGCGGAGGACCCGTCGTCCGAGAGCTCGCCGCCGCTGCCCGCGCTGCTCCTCGTCGACCACCCGGCGGTGGGCGAGGAGGGGCACCTGGTGCTCGCCACGCGGCGGCAGGGGCAGCGCCTCGAGGTCCTGGACCCGCTCACCGGCAGGAGGGAGCTGTCGCGCTCCGAGCTCCGGCGCCGCTGGCACGGCCGCGGGCTGCACTGCGAGGCGCGCACGGATCGGAGGGCAGCGCCCCGTTGAGGAGCGCTGTGAGGGTCCTCAGCCAAGCGGACGCTCGCCGCAGAGTCAGTGCCCCTCCACCTCCAGTGCGCGCCTTCGGTGATCTAGGAGCGGGGCGTGCGCGAGCCCTCGGCGCCGGTCGCCGGAGCGCGCACCGAGCGACCGAGCGAGCGGCTCATCAGCCCGAGGCTGGCGTCGAGATCCGTCGGCCTCGTCCCGGCGGCCCGGGGCTCGGCGGCGGACGACTGCGCGCGGGCAGCGAGCCGCGTGCGGTAGCGGCGGACGACGAGCAGCAGCGCGAGGCAGAGGAGCAGGATCAGCGCGAGCCCGCCGACCAGCACCGCGCGGAGCACCCCGCGCGAGCCCGGCGCCACCTGGAACGGCCCGAGCCCGACGACGGGCGCGCCCGCCGCGACCTGCCGCTGCTGCCCGCCGGCGATGACCACGGTCACCGCGTCGGTGCGCAGCCCGTCGACCGAGCCCGCCACGAGCCGCTGCACCTCCTCGCGCGTGATCGGTGGGCTGCCGGCGACCCGCAGCAGCACCGACGCGCGCGGCTGCGGGGCGGGGGCGTCGGGTGGCGCGAGCAGGTCCCGCGAAGGCAGCACCACGTGCACCCGCGCCTCGAGGACGCCCTCCACGCTCTGCAGCGTACGCGCCAGCTCGCCGGCCACCGCGTGGTGAAAGAGCGCGCGCTCCTGCGTCGCCGTCGGCACCAGCCCGGGCTTGCCGAAGATCTCGCTCACCCCGGGCGCCCTCGGCCGCGGCAGGTTCTCCTCGCGCAGCGCCTGCCAGGCGCCGGTCGCGTCGCCGCTCCCCACGTCGATCGCGTAGGCGACGCGGTTGCCCTCGCTGGTCCGCACCTTCTTCCCGGCCAGGCCGCGCTGCTGGAGCGCGGCGAGGATCTGGTTGGCCTCGCCCTCGTCCACGTCACTCACCACGCGCGTCGCACACCCGGCGAGGATGACGGCGGCGGCGAACACTGCGACGGCAGCTCTCATCAGCTCCCCCTGCAGGAGGGGCTCCTGAATAGCAAGAGGGCCCGCGCAGGGTCAAGCTCGCCGTGGCCCACCGCCACAGCGCCCCTCAGGAGTCGCGGGAGAGCGCGCGGGGTGGGCACCGCCCCGGGGGCCGATTCGCCGAGCGTGGTGGACGGGAGAGACCCCGCAACTTCTCCGTCCCGGCGCCGATAACCGAACACACTCAAGGAGGCAGCGCATGCCGGTCGCGATCCGCAGCACGAGCCCCACCGTCACCCGTCCGACCCCGGTCGTCAGCGAGCCCGCACCCTCACGGCCGGCCCGCGGGTTCCAGCTCGAGGCGGCCGGGCCCGCCGCGGAGCCCGCCGCGGCTCCGACGCCCAGCCCGCCTCGCGCCGCCGAGCCGCTCCGCCGGCTGGTGACGCAGCTCGAGGGCCAGCGCGCGGAGATCGATCGCGCGATCCGCGACGCCGCCCGCGGCCGCAGCTTCAGCCCGGCCGAGCTCCTCCTGCTGCAGGCGAAGGTCTACGACTTCAGCCAGGGCATGGAGGTGGTCAGCCACCTCCTCGACCGCGCGGTCTCGGCGGTGAAGACGACGATGAACACCCAGCTGTGAGCGTGAAGGCAAGGCGACGAGGCGACGAGGCGACGAGGCGACGAGGCGACGAGGCGACGAGGCGACGAGGCGACGAGGCGACGAGGCGACGAGGCTACTGCAGCACGAACGGGTAGGACGAGATGTTCATCGCCTTCCCCTTGAACTTCGGGAAGCGCGCCTTCTTCACCGCGCCCACCACGCAGGTGCCAGTGTCGGTGCCGAAGAACTTGCCCTTGATCGAGCACTCGCCGACGGTGCCG
This sequence comes from Myxococcota bacterium, assembly GCA_022710245.1. The sequence continues at coordinate 2,136 of JAKLHH010000640.1, read as the reverse complement.
TCGGGGTTGATGGTGAAGGCGACGTTCGCCGTGCCCTCGATCTGGTACTGGTCGTAGCAGGCCGCCACGCGGGGCTTCACCTTGTTCATCGCGCTGCTGATCTGATTCAGGTTCAGCTGGTCGGGGAGATCGGAGCCGGGCGCGGGGGCGGGCGCGGCCTCCTTCTTCTTCGGCGTCGCTGCGGCGGGGCCGATGGCGCTGTCGATCAGGTTGTCCAGATCGTCGCCGCCCTTCTTGCTGGCCTTCGCCGCTGGCTTGGCCTCCTTCGGCTCGGCCTTCGGCCGCTCCGCCTTCTCGTCGGGGGCCGCGCCAGCAGCCTCGGCCTTGGCGCCCTTGGCGCGCTTCGCGGCCTTGCCGGCGACCTTGGTCTTCGCCTCGGGCTCGCTCGCCTTCGCGGCCGGCGGCGTCTCGCCAGCTCCGCCCGCCGTGGCCCCGCCCGCGGCGCCCGGCTCGGCGCCAGCCTCGAGCGGCTGCGCCGACGCGAGCTTGGTCGGCTCGGTCTTCGGCTCGGTGGACGCCGTCGCCCCGCCGCTCGAGATCGAGCCGGGGTCGCTCGGCGCCGCGGCCGGCGCCGCAGGTGGCGGCGCGTTCATCTTCTTGTACCAGACGAAGCCGCCCGTCATGATCGCGGCGGCGACCACGATCGAGAACGGCCACGCCCACGAGCTCCCGCCCTGCGGGGCCGCCGCCGGGCGCGAGGCGCTGGAGACCTGCTCGCGCTCGGGCAGGTTCAGCATCTGCATCGCGGCGGAGGACTTGAAGACCAGCTCGCCCTCCTCGGGCACATTCCCGCCGCCGTTCGACGGGCGCCCCTCGGGCCCGTCCAGCCGCTCGGAGACCGACGGCCAGATGGCGTCGAGGGTGGTCTGCGGGGGTTCGACTGAGAATCGGCTCTTCAGCAGCATGTCCAAAGCTCCCTGCTCATCGAGCTCAACTCGACACGAGGCGCACCCGGCCAGGTGGCCGCGCACCGCCTGAAGCTCATCGCCGCCCAGCTCGTTATCTACGAGCGTCGACAGCTTCTCTCGTGTCTGCTGGCAGTTCATCCTTCTTCTCGGCCCGCTGGCTCACGTAGTTGCTCAGCCGCTCGCGCAGCTTCTGGCGCGCCTCGTGGACTCGCCAGGCGATCGTCCCCTCGGAGCACTCGAGGACCTCTGCCGCGTCCCGGTAGGGCATGCCCTCCAGGATCACCAGCACCACCGTCGCCCGCAGCACGGGCGAGAGCTCGTCGAGCGCCTCGTCGATGTCGGCCACCATGCGCTTCAGCTCGAGGGCGCGGCGCGGGTCCCCGCGACCTTCCTGCTGCAGCGGCTCGGGCAGCGTCACCTCCTCGAGCGGAACCGTCCGCTGGCGGCGCACCTTGCGCAGGTGATTGAGGGCGACGTTGATGACGATGCGATACAGCCAGGTGAAGAAGTCCGCGCGGCCGTCGAAGCTGGCCAGGCCGTGATAGGCGCGGACAAAGGCATCCTGGGCGATATCGCGCGCGTCATCGTGGCTCCCCGTCATCCGCAGCGCGGTCAAGTAGACGCGTCGCTGGTGGCTTCGCACGAGGGCCCCGAAGGCCTGCCGATCGCCACCACGCGCGCGCTCGATGACCGTACGGACGTCATCACCCATGGCTCCCGTACTATAGGTGCGCGCCTGCCTTGCGACAATCGCATTTCCGGCTTTCTTGGGAGCGCGGAGAAAAAATCCGCCCTGCGACGTAGAACGCCGCGCGCCGTCGCCGCCGGAGTGCGCTGGCGTGCTCATTCTTCGGGTCGCCCCGGCGGCTGCGCCCGCCCCGACCGTGCGCTCGTCGACCTCGTCGGCCTCGTCGGCCTCGTCGGCCTCGTCAGCCTCGTCAGCCTCGTCGACCTCGTCGACCTCGTCGACCTCGTCGGCCTCGTCGGCCTCCGGGCGAGGATCTTCACGGCCAGCCCACCACGACAGCTTCTGCATCGAGGGTCCGCTCGTGCGTGGTCAAGGTCGGGCAGCGCCCCGCAGGAGCATCGGCGAGCGCCAGGAGCGTCTGCATCGCCCCGGCGATGAACGCTCGTAGGGTAGCCCCGGGGGAGAACCCCCCGGGGCCCCCGACAGATCCGGACGTGCAGGATTCCCGCATCCGGCTCCTCAGGTCACAGGTTCGCTAGA
>JAKLHH010000064.1 GCA_022710245.1 Myxococcota bacterium | reverse complement strand
AGGCGTGACTGCTTGCCCGCGCCCAGCATCGAGGCGGCGAGATCGAGCTCCGCGTCGCCCGGGCTGAAGGTGGTCGGCGAGTGCCAGGCGAGGCTGAGCCGGGGGAGCTCGACGCGGTCGCGGACCGTGCGCCGGACCTCACCCGCGAGCTGCACGGTGTTGGCGCGCGGCCGGCGCGGAGGCGCCGCCGCCGGGATCCACTCGAAGGCGCGCCGCACCTCCTCGCGGAGCTGCGCGGGGTCGAAGCGGCCGGCGATGGCGAGCGAGGCGTTCCGCGGCGAGTAGTAGCGCTGGAAGATCTGGCGCACGTCCTCGACGGTGACCGCGCGCAGGTCCTCGCGGCTGCCGATGATCGGCCAGCTGTAGGGGTGGCCCTTCGGGTAGAGCAGCCCCGGCAGCTCGAGGTGCAGCGGTCCGTAGGGCGCGTTCTCGTAGTGCTGCGCCCGCTCGTTGAGGACCACCTCGCGCTGCAGGTCGAGCTTGCGCCTGGTCAGCGCGTGGGCCATCTCCGCCATGCGGTCCGCCTCGACCCAGAGCAGCGTCGGGAGCAGCCGCGACGGGGCGAGGTCGTAGTAGTCGGTGACGTCCTCGCTGGTGTACGCGTTGTTCGAGCCTCCGGCCTCCTCCATCAGCAGGTCGAAGCGGTTCTCGGGGACGCGGCGCGTGCCCATGAACATCAGGTGCTCGAAGAGGTGCGCCATCCCGGTGCGGCCAGGCGGGTCGTTGCGCGCGCCGACGCGGTAGAGGACGTTCACCACCGCGCGAGGGAGCCGCGGATCATGGTGGAGCAGCACCTCGAGGCCGTTCTTCAGGCGGAAGCGCTGGTGCGAGATCTCGATGCCGTGCGCGGGCGCGCCGCGGCGAGCCCTGGGGGACGAAGTGCGGGGCAAGGCCCCTCCTCGCGCGGCCGCGCCGCGCCGTCGTGTCGCGCCGCGCCTGCGGCGCTTCCGTCAGAGCGCCGACGCGAGCATCTCGAGCCGCCGCTGCAGCGACTCGCTGATCCGGCAAGTCGCCCTGCTCGCCTCCTGCGGACGCTCCGCGGTGAAGGGCAAAGTGGCCCTGCTCGCCTCCTTAGGAGGCTCCGCGATGAAGGGCGAATTGCGGGTCCTCGCGGCCTCCGGCCGCTCCGGGATGAGACCGCCGCAAGTCGCCCTGCTCGCCTCCTCCGGAGGCTCCGCGATGAGGGGCGAATTCGCCTCGCTCGTGCCGGCGGCGGACGCCTCCGGTCCGGGGCGGTCGGCGCAGCAGCTCTCGGCGATACGGAGGAGCCAGTCGAGCGGCGACGAGGCGCCCTGCAGCCCGGCCAGCTCCGAGAACGCGCGGCGGAAGCACTCCTGGGTGAGGTCCTCGGCGGCCTCCGGCTGGACGAGCCGGTTGCGGCAGACGGTGAAGATCGCGTTCCCGTAGTAGCGAACCATCAGGCCCGCGGCGTGGCGGAGCTTGCCCTCTCGGAGCGCGGAGAGGATCGCTTGGTCGCTGGCCGTGTCGATCTGGATCTCCATGGACTCGCCACTACCTTCCGTCGGAGGCTCGTTTCCTGTCTTTTGGCCCACCTTCGCTGCGTTGTCAATGTTCGCGGCGTGGCTAGCTTCAGGCCCAGTGGCTGAGCCAGGCGAGGACGACCTGCTGCGGCAACGTCTATTGAGACAGCGAGGGAGTGACGTGAGGGAGTGAAGGAGTGAAGGAGTGAAGGAGTGAAGAAGTGAGGGAGTGAAGAAGTGAGGGAGTGAGACGGGGGACTGGCTCTCTAGTACGCGATCCCTGCCTTGGCGCCCTGCTTCTTCAGCGCGCCGGCCACCGCGTCGTCGACGCCGGCCGTCGCGGGGCGCTTGGCTTTGATGTAGGCGTCGCGGTCACGCGCGAGCTTGTCGATCTCCTGCTGCAGCTCCGCGCGCTGCTGGGCGACCTTGGCCACGTACGCGGTCCGCTTGGGCGGGGCCACCGCCGCGACGGCCGCGGGCAGCTCCTCGTCCTTCATCGCCTCGAGCTTGGCCCCCTTGGCCATCTTGCCCAGCAGGTCGCTGGAGTCGAGCTTGCCCGAGCGCGCACGGAACTTGGCGCTCTCCGCCTGGGCCCAGCCGTCCATCGACGCGTTCACCGCCAGCCGCCGGGCCGCGGCCGCGCGCTCGCCGGCGCCGCCAGCGGCCAGCATCGTCGCCGAGAGCCGGGCGTTGAGGGCCGCGAGCTTGTCGTCGAGCGGGGTGGCGATGGCGACCATGCCGCCGTCCTGGCGCACGCTGGTGTAGATGCCGCCGGCCGCGAGGGAGAGCTGCTTCCAGGCCTGCTCGGTGTCCTCCTGCGCCCCGCAGCGCACGGTGTTGATGATGATGCCCTTGCGCACCGCCTCGCGGGCGAGCGCCGAGGAGTAGAGGCCCTCGCGGCCCTCGTGAGGAGGCGCGTCGCCGACGAGGAAGACCAGGCGGAGGACGTTCTGTCCCTCGCGCCACTGCATCTTGCGGAGCGCGTCGGCGAGCGCCTTGTTGACGTGCTCGGGCGTGTCCCCGCCCCCCTCGGCGCGGAACTGGCGCAGGTTGGAGTAGACCTCGTCGATATCCTCGCTGAGCGGGAACGGCCTGGTCACGTACGCGTCGCCGAGGTCACGGTAGCCGACCAGCCCGATGCGCACGTCGGGCTTGGGCTGCCCGCTCAGCACCTGGTTCGCGATCGACCAGATCTTGCGCTTGGCCCCCTCGAGGAGCCCGCTCATGCTGCCGGTGGTGTCGAGAGCGAAGACCAGGTCGACCTGCGGGCGCCTCGCCGGGACCTGCGGCGGCACGGGTGGCACGGGCACTGGCGGCACGGGGACGGCCACCGTGGGCGGGGGCGGGCTGACGTGCGGCATGGCCGGCTCCGGCGGGCCTGGCGGGGTGACGGTGCCGAGGACCTCCTCGCCGCGGGGCAGCAGGTAGAGGGCGATACCGACCGCGAGGCCGGCCGCGATGAGGATGCTGAAGGTGACCGTGCGCTTCCTGGCCTGGTGCATGGGACGCTCCTTGTTCGGAGTCACGGTCCCTATAGACGCGCCAGTCGGGAAACGGATCTAAGAAGAGACGACCGCGTTAGCGTTGCGACGATGAAATGAAGATCTAGCGCTCGGCCGCGCAGGTCGGCTCGGGCTCGGGCTCCCAGCCGCCCACCGCGCGCGAGAGCTGCTCGAGCTCGCGCGGGTCGAGGGTCGCCACGCGGTGCGGCTCGGGGTGGCCACAGGAGATGAAGTGCAGGCCAGTCCGCAGCTCCTGGAAGTGCCCCATCGGCTGCGGCAGCACCGCCCGGCCGCCGCCGAGGGTCGGCTTGGCGTCCTGGTACATGGCGAAGTGGAGGTGGGGGCCCATCCGGCCGAGCCGGTGCTTGCTTGAGCCGCCCAGGGTCCCGATCACCATCCCCGGCCGGACCCGCTGTCCTTTCTGGACCTTGACCCGGTTCAGGTGGGCGTAGAGGGTCTGGTAGCGGTGGCCCTCGGCGTCCTCGAAGTCGTGCTGGATATAGACGACCTGCCCGTAGGGAGACCAGCCGCCGCGGGTCCACCCCGCCTGCAGCACCACCCCGGAGGCGACCGCGGTCACGGCCCGGTCGTACCCGTTGTTCGACTCGTCGCGGGTGAAATCCACGGCGTAGCGGTCGTTGGGCGCGTTATCGCTCTGCGTCCGCTTGTGGGCTGGCGAACAGCTCGGACCGTAGGCGCAGTTCACGCGCAGCGGCACCCCGCAGGGGAACGGGCTGCGGATACGGAACTCGGACGGCTTGACCACCGCGCCGACCTCGAGCCGTGCCTCGCCGGTCCGCTGCCGATCCTGACGCGGCCGGTGCGCGCGGTGGCGGTGGGCCCGCTTCGCTCGGCTAACCTTCCGGGAGTTATGGACTTTGCGATGCGACCTGGAGGCGTGGCGGGCCTCGCCTTCGACCGGGAGGGCGATGAGGCCGATGAGCAGCAGCAGTGTCCAGGGGCGTCTCACGCTAACGTTGGTCCTGGGCTCGGTGTCTCGGTCAGCTTCGCGTTCGAGAAACTTCCTTCTAGAAACTACTTCCTTCTAGTTCTAATTATCGGAAGGTGTCCTTTGTACCATAACCTTCGCGATCGTCAAAATTGTTTTTTCGCGACACCTCCGTCGCGGGCCAACCGGGCCAACCAGGCCAGTTATTGGTCGCGGCAGCTACGCCCGACCGCCCGACCTGGGCAGCGCCGCGACACTTCGCCTTTCACCGCGAAGCCTCCGAAGCAGGCGCAGGGCGAATTCGCCCTTCACCGCGGAGCTGCGGGTCCTCGGGCTCCGGCTGCTGGATGCTGGAGCGTCGGCAGGAGACGGCGCCAGCCGAAGACGCGGAGAGCTGCTAAGCGTCCTTGACAGGCGGGGTCCGGGTGCGGTTTCCTCCGGCGCGCACTCGTGGCGCCACCCGGGAGGGGCAACAGGGGCCGAGCCGCCACGAGCAATGAAGGTGGAGCATCCATGAGTGACGAGTTCCTTCCCAAGCCAAGCGATCCGGAGTTCGACTTCCGTTTCTTCCGGAGGCGCCGGCTCGAGCGGGGCGAGATCGTCAAGGGCATGGTGGTCTCGGTGGGCAGCAGCCACGTCTTCATCGACGTCGGCGCGAAGTCCGAGGCCGCCCTCGATCTCAAAGAGGTGATGAACGACGACGGGCAGGTGATGGTGAAGGTCGGCGAGGAGGTGGAGGCCTACGTCCTCGCCACCGAGCCCGAGGTCGTCCTCTCCTACAGCCTGGCCAGGAAGGCGCTCAACGCCGAGGCCCTCGAGGACGCCCACGACATGGGCATCCCCGTCGAGGGGCGCGTGACCGGCGTCAACAAGGGCGGCCTCGAGGTCGACCTGCACGGCACCCGCGCCTTCTGCCCCATCTCGCAGATCGAGCTCGGCTACTGCGAGGACGCCACGCAGCACCTGGAGAAGGTCTACGAGTTCCGCGTCATCGAGTACTCCGAGGGCGGCCGCAAGGTGGTGGTCAGCCGGCGCGCGCTCCTCGAGGAGGCGCGGCAGGAAGAGGCCGAGGCGATCCAGGATCAGCTGAAGGTCGGCGCGGAGTTCGAGGGCGAGGTCAAGACGCTGCAGCCGTACGGCGCCTTCGTCGACATCGGCGGCGTGCAGGGCATGGTGCACATCTCCGAGATCACGCACGGGCACATCGAGCACCCGCAGGACGCGCTCCGCGTGGGCCAGAAGGTGCGCGTGAAGCTGACGAAGATCGAGGCCGATCCGAAGCACCCGGACCGCCAGCGCCTGGCGCTCTCGATCCGCGCGCTCCTCGGTGATCCCTGGGCGGCCGCCGGTCACCTGCACGAGGGCGACGAGGTCGAGGGCAAGGTGGTGCGCATGCAGCCCTTCGGCGCGTTCGTGCAGATCGCGCCGGGCGTCGACGGGCTGATCCACGTCTCCGAGCTCTCCGATCGCCGGGTGAACCACCCGAGCGACGTCCTGCAGGTGGGCCAGAGCGTCAAGGCCACCATCCTCAAGCTGGACCCCGCGACGCACCGGATCTCGCTCTCGCTCCGCGGCGGCGCGGCCGGCAGCGGCCTCGGCGGCGCGGCCAGCGGCGAGCAGTCGGTCGGCAACGTGGTCGAGGTGGTGGTCGACAAGGTGAAGCCGTTCGGCCTGCTGGTGCGGCTGAAGGGCGTCACCCGCGGCGGGCGCGGCCTGATCCCCACCGAGGAGACGGGGAGCGGCCGCAACGCCAACCTGCGGCGCTCCTTCCCCGAGGGCACCGAGCTGAAGGCGATGATCGTCTCCGTCGAGGAGGGCGGCAAGCTCCGCCTCTCGCTCCGCGCGGCCTCCGAGCACGAGGAGCGGGCGGAGTTCAGCTCCTTCGTCGGCGGCGGCGCGCCCGCGGCCGGCGCCCCTGCCAGCGACGGCAAGGCACCTGCGTCCCTCGGCACCCTCGGCGATCTGCTGGCTCGCAAGCTGAGCCAGAGCAGCAAGAAGAAGTAGCTCGCCCTTCCCTCGATCGCCTCTCCGTCTGAACGTCGCTCCACCCCCCTCGAGGATCAGGTCCCGCGAGCGAAGCGGAGGGAGCCCGGCATGACCGTCAGCCGATCAGCTCACGGGTCATTTGCGTGCAACGGCCTTCCACGGCGGAAGGATCTTCTGCTCCAGCAGGGCCTGCGCCGCTTCTTCGCCGCGTCCACCGCAGTGGAGGAGGTCAACATAGGTTTGCACTGAAGCGGTGCAGCCGAGCGTGGGCTCGCCGGCGTCGGAGTCCGCTTCGAGGGTTACGAAGACGCCCAAGTCCTGAGGGACGAGCACGACCAGGTTCTCGCCGGAATCGACCTCTTTCGCCTGGGCATGCTCGACGAGTGCGTCAAGGTACGCAGCGCCGACGTACAGCCAAGTCCTCGGCTGACGCACATGCGGCGCCTGGCGCTCGGCGGCCGAGAAGGCGGCGTAGACCGCCAGGCCTGTTCACGGATCCTGCGGAACCTCGCGCTGGCGCTGAACGAGGCGGGTCGCTTCGACGAGGCGCTGGCCGTCTGCGGCCGGCTCGAGGAGGAGTGCAGAGACGAGATCACCGCCGACGCCACCCGCTCGCTCGTCTACCTCAACGTGGGCGAGTGGACGAAGGCCGCGGACGCGGCGCGCCGGTCGGGCGGCGACATCGTCCCCTCGTCCGGCTTCGTCGAGGCCTTCGCCCTCCGCGAGCTCGGTCTGCTCGCGGACGCGCTCCCCGCGTTCGTGCGGGCGGCCCTGAACCACCCGCGCGCCGCGCGCATGCTCGTGGGCGAGCGGACGGCCGAGCCCCGGTCGTACGAGGAGGCGACGGATCACAACACGGGCGTCTCGCTCCTGCGAGGGCTGCACGCCTACCTGAAGGGCCAGTCGCGTCCGGCGAGGCAGTTCTTCCGGGGTCTGGTGCGCGACCCCCGCGTGGCGAAGCTCCTCGACGAGAGCATCGCGGTGGTCCGGCGATGGCACGACCAGCACCCGACCGGCGAGCGCGAGGCCTTCGATCGCATGCAGCTCATGCGCTCGCGGGAGTTCGCCCGCGCGGAGGCCAGCAAGCTCGGGGATCTGATCCCGGGGGCGGCGCCGGCTCCCACGAGCGGACCGCGCTCGAGCCGGAGGCGAGCGAGGTGAGGCTCGAGGAGGGCAGGCTGGGGCTGCCGGTCGCCGAGCGTCTGCTCCACGCGGCCGGGCGCCTCCTCGACGGCCAGCCGGCCACCGAGCAGCGCCTGCCGCTCAGAGGCGACCAGCTCCCGGTCTTCCGCCACTTCGCGGGCTACATGGCCGACGTCGCCACCCGCCCGCCAGCGACGCAGCGGCCCTCGCGCTGCCGCATCGTGCTGCCCCCTCGCACCGGCAAGACGATCATCGCCGGGCACATCATCGCGCACACCGGCCTCGTCTCGACCTTCGTCGTCCCCACCCGGGCGCTCGTCGGTCAGACCCTGCGGGAGCTCCGGCGGCTCATGCCGGGCGTCGCGCTCGGCGCCTTCTACGGGGAGGCCAAGGCGCCCGCGGAGCACGGGGTCAACGTGACGACCTACGCCAGCCTCCGGCGTCACCTGGACGCGGCCTCGCTGCCCGCCCCCCTGCGCGCCTCGGCGCTGGTCTTCGTCGACGAGGCGCACCACGCGATGACCGCGGGCCGGCTGGAGGCGCTCGAGCGCGCGTTCGCGCCCGAGGCCGTCCGCGTGGCGCTGACCGCGACGCCGGACTACGACCACGATCGCCGGCTCGCCCGCCACTTCCCCGACCTGATCCACGAGCTCGAGCTCGGCGAGGCGCTGTCGGTCGGCCTGCTGGCGCCGGTGCGCGTCTGGGTCGCCGAGGTGGACGCCGACGCCTCGAGGGTGCGGCTGCTCGCTGGCGAGTACGACGTCGAGCGCCTGGGCGAGCTGATGTCGTCGGCGCCGTTCTTCGGCGCGGTGCGCGCCTTTCGCTACCAGGGCGCGAACGCGACGCTGCCAGCGCTCGTCGCCTGCGCCTCCCGCCAGCAGACGCGGGACCTGTGGGCCTTCCTCGCGGAGAAGCGCCCGCCGGGCCGTCCGGCTCCCGCGCTGATCCTCGGCGAGACGCCGGCTCCCGAGCGCGAGCGCGCGCTGGCGGACTTCGCCGCCGGCCGGCTCGACACGCTGGTGCAGGTCGGCGTGCTGATCGAGGGCTGGAGCTCGCCGCGCTGCAAGCTGCTGATCGACCTCGCGCCCTCGATCTCGCGGGTGCGGGCGACGCAGAAGTACTTCCGGGTGATGACCCGCCACGGAGACCAGGAGGCGCGCATCGTCGTGCTCCTGCCGCGCTCGCTCCCCCGCCCGCCGGTGCTCCCGGTGGACCTGCTGATGCGCCCGGGCGAGGAGTACTTCTGCGGGGCGCTGATCACGGCCGAGGAGGACCGCCGCGACCGCCGGCCGCTGGTGGAGGACGAGCGGTCTTCGATCGCCAAGGTGACGGTGAAGCAGCGGGTGCTGGTCTGCGCCTCGCTCGAGCGGCCGACGCTCGACCCGCACGACGCCCAGCAGGTGCGCGAGGTGCTGGAGTCGTGCCCCGAGTTCGACGCGGAGCGGCCTCCGGGGCTCCGCGGCTTCCGTCGCCTCTGGCTGACCCACCCCCGGTTCAAGGGGAGCGGGAGTCGCTCCTCCGCTGGTGCGGGGTCCCCTACTGGCGAAGGGGCGCCTTCAGGGCCTTCGTCGCGCGGCTCTATCCGGACGTGGTCTCGGCGCAGCTCTGCGGCGAGGACGACGCGGAGCGCTGGCCATCCTGCGAGGACGAGCTGGATCGCCTCGCGACACACACCGCGCGGGAGGGCAGAGCGGCGGTCATGGCCGTGGCCTGGCTCGGGCTGGGCGGCGCGCGCGGGCAGGCGCGTGACCTCGAGGAGGAGACGTACCATCGCGAGGCGCTCGCGGGGATCGCCCCGCTCGTCGAGGGCCTGCGGCCGCGTCAGCGACGGCTGCTCGCGCTTCGCTTCGGGCTCGAGGGTGGGAAGGAGCTGACCCTGCGCGAGTGCGGCGAGCAGCTGGGGATCTGCGCGGGACGCGCGGGGCAGCTCGCCATGCACGCTCTCGCCGTGCTGCGGGGGCGGGCGCGGGTGGCGGGGCTGGTCTGAGCGGGTTCAGGGTCCAGGACGAGCTGTTCGTCCCGGCCGGCTCGTCCCGGCCGGCTCGTCCCGGCCGGCTCCTCGCGGTCCGCGCTGCAGGTCGAGCTGAACTTCGTGCAGGTCAGCGGATCGATCGCAACGCTCGGTGGTCAGGCTCTCGTAGTCCCGGCAGATCGTGTCAGACCGTTGCAGTCGATCGTGCCGCGCGCGGGGTCGTCCGGGGGACGAGGACGGGCCGCAAGGAAGCCGAACCGGTCACGGCCGCCCCCGGACGCAACGGAAGCCGACCGTGTGATTCCGGTTTCCTGGCGGAAAGTAGAGGTCGCGAAACGCCGCGCGCATGTACTGGCCGTACAGGCTCCAGGAGCCTCCTCGCACGACGCGCAGCGCGCCTCCCGGACCCTGCGGCGGTGCGGGGTCCGTCACCGCCTGAGGAGGCTGGTGTTGAACCACCTTGCAGTCCTTGCCACCGAGCTGCCCCATCGCAGACCTCCGGGCCGCTGATGGCGCCGTCGCCGCACTTGTAGCAGGCCGTCTCGTCGAAGACGCAGCTCGCTGTGCAGCCCAGGACTCCCCCGTCGAAGTTCCGCAGGGCGCACGACATCCCTCCGAGCTGCGCTCCGTCACAGAGCTCCGTGCCGTTGATCTTGCCGTCGCCGCACTTGCCGCAGTTCTGGAAGTCGAACTTGCAGGCGGTGGTACATCCCAGGGTGCCGGAGGTGAAGCCCTCACTCTGACAGCTCTTGCCACCGAGCTGGGCGCCGTCGCGATGACCACTCGCCTGGTGACCACTCGCCGCGCTCCACCGCCGCAGGCGCGTGTTATCCTCGAGCGACCATGAGACCCCGGCGCTCTCCCCTGCCGCCGCTGGGCTCGCGCCGTCCTCGTCCTCTGGCTCGCGGCCGCTCCGACCGCCGCCTGGGCCCAGCTGCAGCTCGACGAGGGCTTCGAGAACGGCACCCTCAGCGGCTGGTCGGCCGAGGGGAACAAGACCGCCGCCATCGTCAGCAGCCCGGTCCGCGCCGGCAAGGGCGCCGTCCACATCCACCTCGACCCGAGCGGGAGCGACCCCAAGCGCACCGAGCTCACCTCGGCGAACGGCAACCTGCAGTACGACCAGGAGTACTGGATCGGCTTCAGCGTCAGCGTGACCCGCTGGGACACGCCCTACCCCTCCTGGGCGACGCTCTTCCAGTTCGACGTGAAGACGGTCGACGTGAAGACGGTCGACGCGAAGAGCATCGACGCGAAGAGCACCGACGGCAAGCGCGCGGACGCGCCCCCGCCCGGGGACGCGAAGCGCGGGGAGAGCGCGCCGCTGGACTCCTCCGCGAGCGAGCGCGGTGGCACGCTCCCGGACCAGAGCCCTGCCGGCGAGGCCTCCGCGCGGGCGCGGCTCGACGGCGGCTGCGGCTGCGGCTTCGCGGCCGCGGGCCCGGACGCGGGCGCTCTGCTGGTGCTCATGCTCGCGCTCGCCGCGCGTCTCCTTCGCCGCCGCGGCCTCGCGAGCTAGCAGGGCGCGCGGGAGCCCGCTCGCCGCGCCGGAGACCGGGGGACGCCTCGCGCGAGACGAGCGCGCTCGCTCAGGGCAGAGTGTATTGCGAGACGAACGGCCAGACGCGCTGCGCGTAGCCGGTCGGCCAGATGTGGCCTCCGCCGGTGAGGATGGTGAGGGAGGTCGTCGCGCCCAGCGCGGTCATCCGGCTCTGCAGCGCGCAGGAGTAATAGACCGAGACGGTCGTGTCGTCGCGCGCGTGGATCAGCTGGCCCGGAGGCACGCGACCGCTCGCCGGCACCGCCGCCGGCTTCTCCGCCCCGCTGCAGCCGCACCAGCCGGGGGCGCTGGCGAACGCGCTGCAGGTCGTCGCCGTCGTCGAGAAGAACCCGCAGCTCTGCGTCGTCGGGCAGCTCACCAGCCCCGCGGCCGCCTCGCTGAAGGCGGCGACCTTGTCGGGCATGGTCAGCGCGCAGAAGACCGAGAACGCTCCGCCGTTGGAGAAGCCCGCCGTGTAGACCCTCCTCGGGTCGACGCCGTACGCGCGCACCGCCTCCTGGATCGAGGCCCGCACCATCAAGAGGTCCGGATTGCTCGCCGGGCTCACGTCCGGGTAGGTCTCGTAGTAGATGTCGCCCGGCACGTGGTTGTCCCAGTCGCCGACCGTCATGGTGCGAGCTCGCGGCGCCAGGATCAGGATCTTCTGCGTGTCGGCGAGCGCCTTCGCGCCGGAGTCGATGATGGTGTAGTAGGGGTCGTTCTCGTTCGTCGGGGAGAACATGAAGAGCACGGCCTTGCTCGTCCCCATGCCGGCCGGGACGTAGCTCACGATCGTGCGCGCGTAGCCGCCCACGGTCAGCGTGCTGGCCGCGAAGCCCACCGTCGGGCTGAAGCTCCCCGTGTAGGCCACCCGCTGATCCGCTCCGCCGCCGGCCTGATCGGGGGGGCGCGCGGCGTCCTGCGCCAGATCGGGTGCCGCGACGTCCGGCGGACGCACGTCAGGGGTCCGGAGGTCCGGCGCGCGAAGATCGGGGCTCCTGGTGTCCGGCGTGCGAAGATCGGGGCTTCTGGTGTCCGGCGTGCGGACGAGGTCCGCCGCGCGCTGGTCCGCCGCGCGCTGGTCCGCCGCGCGCTGGTCCGCCGCGCGCTGGTCCGCCCCGCGCTGGTCCGCCGCGCGCTGGTCCGCCCCGCGCTGGTCCGCCGCGCGCAGATCGGGGACGCCCTGATCGGGCGCCGGCGTCCGGGCGTCGAGGCGGGCGGGGAGGCTCTGCTGGGAGAGGAAGGGCCAGGCCGTGCTCGCGAAGTTGCTCGGCCAGACGTGTCCGCCGCCCGTCCGCACGGTGAGCGACGAGGTCGCGCCGAGCGCGTCCAGGCGGGCCTTCAGGGCGCACGTATAGTAGACCGAGATGGTGGTGTCGTCGCGCGGGTGGCTGAGGTAGCCGGGCGGGATGCGGCCGCTCGTCGGGACAGCGGCCGGCTTCTCCACTCCGCTGCAGCTGCACCAGCCCGGCTGAGCAGCGAAGGCGCTGCAGGTCTTGCCCGTCGTGGTGAAGAACTCGCAGCCCGTCGGGCCCCTGACCTTGTCGCACTTCACCAGCCCGCCGGAGGTCTCCGCGAACGCCGCGATCGTGTCGGGCATGGCGAACGCGGCGAACTCCGCGAAGAAGGCGCCGTTCGAGAACCCGAGCGTGTAGACCCTGTCGGTGTTCACCCCGTGGACGCGCTTGGCCTCGGCGATGATCGCCTGCACCAGCGCGAGGTCGTTGTTGGTCTCGCGGCTGGTGTTCGGGTAGGTCTCCCAGTAGCGCTGGCCGTTGCTGTGCATGTCCCAGTCGCCGCCCGGGAGCGCGCGCTGCTCGGGGGCCACCACCACCAGCTTCTGGTTGTTGGCGAGCGTCTTCGCGCCGCTCGAGCCGAGCGCGCTGTAGGCGTCGTTGTCGGTGCCGTCGAAGATGATCAGCAGCGCCCGGTTCGAGCCGAGGTTGCTCGGGACATAGGTGTACATCGATCGCGTGACGCCGTTCACCACCAGGCTCGCCTGCTTGGTCCCCGTGCCCGTGGCGAAGCTCCCCGTATAGGTCATGCCGCTCGCGGTCCCGCTGGTCGCGGGAGCGCCCTGGCAGGCGGCGAGCAGCGCCAGGACGAGTGTTGCTTCGATCGCTCTCATCAGCCCACTCCTTCTTTCTCTTCCAGCCCCTCCCGAGGCACTGCGGCATACATCGGCGGTCGGCCGCCAAGGCTTAGTCCCGACCGGGCGGTGCCCGCTACTGGGGACAACCCGAGGCAACGGGTCTACGGGTGAACAATTGGCGCGGCGCCGCACAGTCGGGCGGTCGCGCGTAGCTGCCGGGGCTCCGCGGATGCCGCGAGCTGCTGACGCCAAAGCCGCCACGTGGGGGAGCGATAGTGGCGGCGCCCTCGCGCACCTGCGCTCAAGCTAGAAGCAGGAGCAGCGGAGGGAGCGCGCGTGAGAGACACCATCGCCATCGTCCTCGGGGGAGGCCGCGGCACCCGCCTCTACCCGCTCACCCTGGCGCGGGCCAAGCCCGCGGTGGGCTTCGCCGGCAAGTACCGGCTGATCGACATCCCGCTCTCCAACTGCCTCCACTCGGGGATCAAGCGGATCTTCGTGCTGACGCAGTTCCTCTCCGCCAGCCTGCACCGGCACATCAAGCAGACCTACCAGCTCGACAGCTTCAGCGAGGGCTTCGTCGACATCCTCGCCGCCGAGCAGACCCCGCTGCGCTCCGACTGGTACCAGGGGACCGCCGACGCGGTGCGGGCGACGCTCGGCCACCTGACCTACTACCAGTCGCGGTACTCGCTGATCCTCTCGGGCGATCACCTGTACCGGATGGACTACGGCGACCTCTGCCGCGCGCACGCCGAGACCGCCGCCGAGGTCACGCTCTGCGTGCACCCGGTGCCGCGCGACGAGACGCAGGAGATGGGCCTGCTCCGCGCGCGCGCCGACGGTGTGGTCGAGGAGTTCGTGGAGAAGCCGAAGGACCCGGCGGTGCTGGAGCGCTTCCGCGTGCCGCCTCCGCTCCTCGAGCGCCTCGGGCTCCCGGCCGACGCGGAGCGGTATCTGGCCTCGATGGGGGTCTACCTCTATGACACGGGCCTGCTCGTGAACATGCTGCGCAGCCAGCCGCACACCGACTTCGGCCGCGAGGCGATCCCGGCCAGCGTCGGGGAGCGCCGGGTGATGATCTACCCGTTCGCGGGCTACTGGCGCGACATCGGGACCATCGGCTCGTACTTCAGCGCCAGCCTCGAGGTCGCCAGGCGCGACCCGCCCTTCCCGCTCTACCAGCCGCGCTGGCCGATCTACACCCGCCCGCGCGCGCTGCCCCCGAGCCGCGTGCTCGGCTCGGAGCTCCACGACAGCCTGCTCGTCGAGGGCGCCGAGCTCACCGGCTCCCGCATCCGCGAGTCGGTGATCGGCATCCGCAGCGTGATCCGCGAGGGGAGCGAGCTCGACCAGGTGGTGATGATCGGCGCCGACTACTACGAGGGCGAGGAGGTGCTGGGCTCCT
>JAKLHH010000639.1 GCA_022710245.1 Myxococcota bacterium | reverse complement strand
CCCCCGACGCGCCGCTGCCCCGACGCGCCGCTGCCCCGACTGGCCGCTGCCCCGACGGGCCACTGCCCCGACTGGCCACTGCCCCGACGAGCCGCTGCCCCGACTGGCCGCTGCCCCGACTGGCCGCTGCCCCGATGAGCCTCGCGACTGCCCCCACGAGCCGCGACCAGCCGTCGCATCCTGCAGCGGCAACTCCACCGTGGGGGCGGCGCCCCCGGCGGTGGGCCCCGGCGCCCCCGAGGACTCCATCTCGCCCACGTCTTCTCACCAGGATAGGCGTGGCACGGCAGTTGCCCCCTGCCGAGGTATGAAGCCACGCCCCCTCGCTCGCGCGCTCCTGTTCGTCCTGCCCCTCGCGACCGCTCCGATGACTCTGGTGCTCGTCGAGGGACGGGCAGCCGGCTGACCCGGCTCCTGTGACGGAGGGGTCCCTCCGGCGTCTGGCAAGTACGGCGATCCCTGCACCGACCACAGCGAGTGCAGCTCGAGCCTCTGCGCGCTCAGCCTCTCGGGGCAGAGCGCGTACTGCTCGATGCAGTGCAAGAGCGCGAGCGACTGCCCCTCTCCGGATCAGTGCAAGCCGAGCAGCAGCCTCGGCTACAACGTCTGCCGCAAGAACGACAACAACACCCTGCCCGACGCGGGGCCGCCGCTGAAGCCCGACGCGACGCCGCCCAAGCTCGACGGGGCGCCGCCCAAGCTCGACTCGGCCCCGGCCAAGCCCGACGCGCCCTCGCCGAAGAAGGACACGAGCGGCGGCGACACGCAGGCGCCCAAGGTCGTGATCTCCTCGCCGGCCGCGAGCGCGGTGGTGCCCGCCTCGACCACGATCGTGGTGCAGGCGACCGACGATCGCAGCGTGACCCGCGTCGAGCTGAAGGTCGACGGGACGCTCCTCAGCAGCAAGACCGCCGCGCCCTACGACTTCCCGGTGACGCTCTCGCCGGGCACACACCAGCTCGAGGCCGACGCGTACGACCCGGCGAACAACAGGGGCGTCGCGACCGTGACCGTCAGCGTGAAGGTCGACGTCGTCCCCGATCCCGACGGCGGCGGCCCCGCGCCCGACCACGGCAGCGGCTTCACGCCGGGTGCCTTCGGCGCGCCCTGCGCCTCCTCGAGCGACTGCGCGAGCAAGCGCTGCGTCCGCGACCAGGCCGGCGGCGGGAAGTACTGCAGCCAGCTCTGCAACCAGCTCTACCCCTGCCCGGAGCAGGCCGAGTGCCTGCAGGCCGTCGACAGCTCGTGGGTCTGCGCGCTGAAGACGACGAGCCAGGGCGCGACCTCGCGCTCGCCCGCCGAGGGCGGCTGCGCGCTGGCGCCACTGCCCGCGGCCGGCGGCCTGCTCGCGCTCCTCGTCGCGCTGGCGCCCCTCGCCCTGCTCCGGCGGAGACGCTGAGGCGCAGCCCCCGCGTGGTACGCGATCGAGGCCGCGAGGCGCCCCGCGCGATGACCTCGGGGCGGCACCCGCCCGGGCCGCCGCGACGAGCGGAGTTCTGGCGTCGACCACGGGCATCCACCGCCCGCGTCTGCTAGATCAAGTGGGTCCCGGCGAGGGTCAGGTCCATGGCGAACGCCCAGACCACCATCCTCGACCTCGCGAACCACGAGGTCTACGTCATCACCGCGCGCCACGAGGGCCGCGAGAGCGGCCACCTCGCGACCTGGATCATGCCCGGCACGCTGGTCCCTGACCGGCAGCGGGTCGTCGCGGTGCTCTCGCCCCTCAACGCGACCCACGACCTCATCCGCGCCAGCGGCCGCTTCGCGCTCAACCTCCTCACCGAGGGGCAGCACGACCTGATTCCGCGCTTCGGGCTGCAGACCGCGCGCGAGGTGGACAAGCTCGCGGGCCTCGCGCTGACGCGCACCTCGAGCGGGCTCCCGCTGCTGCCCGGCACCTGCGGCTGGGCCGAGTGCGTGATCGTCGACTTCATGGACGGCGGCGACCGCATCGTTTACCTGGCAGACATCGGCGAGCACCGCCTCGACCCGGGCCGCCCGCCGCTCCATCGGCGCGAGGCGACCGCGCTCCTCTCACCGGAGGTCGGGGCGGCGCTGCAGCTCAAGCGCCAGCGCGACGGCGAGCGCGATCGCACGCTGATGCGGCGGCGTCCGTCGGGGTAGCTGCGCTGCGAAGAGGGAGGACAGAGAGGGAGGACGGAGGAGGACGGAGAAGGACGGGAGGCGGCGCGCGGTGGGGCGCCTCGAGGCTGCAGGCAGGCTACAGGTGGCAGCAGGTCGTGGTCTGGCCCGGCATCCCGCTGCAGAGGCCCGCGGTGGTGTCAGCCTGCTCGCCGGCCTTGCACTGCCCCATCGGGTAGGTGAGCGGCAGGCAGGTGCCGCCGAGGTCCGCGCAGGTCTGCGCGTCCTTGAGGCAGACCGGCACCGCGCCGCCGTTGATGCCCTTCATCTCGCAGTGGTAGCCCGAGGCGCACTGGAAGGTCGTGCAGTCCTGGGCCACTTGGTCCTTGATGCAGACCGGGATCGCGCCGCCGTTGATGCCCTTCATCTCGCAGTGGTAGCCCGACGAGCACTTCACGTTCGCGCAGGTCTGCACCGGCTGCTTCACGCAGCAGATGTTGGTGGTGCCGACGATGCCGGGGCCGCCGCAGAGCCCCGCCGTGGTGTCCGCCTTCTCGTCGGCCGCGCACTGGCCCATCGGGTAGGTGAGCGGCAGGCAGTGGCCGCCGAGGTCCGCGCAGGTCTGGGTCGCGTCCTTCACGCAGCCGACGACGGAGCCGTTCACCACGGTGTCGTCGCAGTGGTAGCCCGAGGCGCACTTGAGGTTGGCGCAGGTGATGACCGGATCGTTGACGCAGACGGGGACGCTGCCGCCGTTGATGCCCTTCAGCTCGCAGTGCGTGCCCGCGGCGCACTTCACGTTCGCGCAGGTCTGCGTCGCGTCCTTGATGCAGACGGGGATGCTGCCGCCGTTGATGCCCTTCAGCTCGCAGTGCATGCCCGCGGCGCACTTGAGCGCGCTGCAGGTCTTGGCGGCCGCGCCGCAGACCGCGCCCTTGTCCGGACAGCAGTCGCCCCACAGCGCGCAGGCCTCGTCGCACCAGCAGCCGGTCGACGCCTTCTTGCCGCAGAGGCCCTTGCAGGAGTTGGCGCCGTCCGCCTTCAGCGGGCCATTATCGGAGATGACACCTCGCTGCTCTCCGGTCGGGTCGACCGGCTCCTGGCCGCAGGCGGCGAGGAGCAGGGTGGTGAGGCTCAGGCTCAGGATCAGGGTCAGGTTCTTCGAGGACATGGTCCAACCTCCGGTGAAGCGTTCGCTGCGTCGTTTGCGGCTCATCGCGTCCGCGGAAGGTCGCCTTTGCAGGCGCCGGGCCACTTCGCGCTCGAGACTTTTCTTTCAGGATCCAGGTTGTTGGGCCGGCGCCTTCGGGGAGGGCGCTTGTAACGGAAACGCTACAAGCTGAGCCAGCACGACGGGCGCGCTACAGCGCGAACGTGCCGGCACCCGGGGACAGCTCGATGACGGGAGCGGGAGGCAAGGCGGCGGGATCAGGGGGCGGTCAGCGGCCAGGACCCGCCGATCGGATCGGCGTCGTCGTAGACGTCGAGGGTGTCGCCGGTCGCCGCGGTGAGCTCGATGGTGAAGTCGCCGCCGGTCTGGGTGGCGCCGGTGGCGACCTCGCCGGTGCGCTCGTCGACGGCGAAGACGAGGGCGCCGACGCCGGTGACGTTGGCCGAGCGCCCCTGGATGCGGACCTTGCCGCCGCCGAGCGCGGTGATCGGCGGCACGCCGGGAATCGGCCCCGGGGGCTTCGGGACACGGATGCTCGTCTCGGCGACCGGCTTGAAGGCCGGGTCCGAGGCCTGGAAGCGGATGGCGAGCTGCTCGTGTGCGCGGCTCGTCACGTCGAGAGTGAAGCTGCCTGACTCCGTCGAGGCGCCGCTGAAGGTCTTGCCCAGCGTCTCGATGGTGACGGTCCCCTTGCCGCCGACCGCGCCGGGCAGACCGATCACGGCCACCGTGCCCGTCGTGTCCGGCATCAGCGCGCTCGAGCGCATGCGGGTCACGTCCAGAGCGGATCGGGGTGCGGGATCCCGGTGTCGTTGCCACAGGCGGCGAGCAAGCCGGCGACGCAGAGTGGCAGCGCCAGCGAGCGAGCCGCTCTCGCTGTCGCGCGGTCAGCAGGTGTGTGCAGGAGCTTCGGCATGGGCGCCTCCTCTGACCGCTGAAGCAAGCTTCATTCCAGGCGAGCTTCATTCCAGCATCATTCAAGCACTCCCAGGTCTCCGCTTACCAGCGCAGCCTGACCACGTACGGCCGCGCGCGCGGCGCGTCGCTGACCAGGACCCGGAACGCGCGGGCGCTGCCGGTGCGGCCCTCGAGCACGAGCCCGGGGCTGGAGGCGACGCGCAGCGCGAGCCCGTCGCCGTCCGCGGCCACGCAGACCGCGGCTGGCGTCGGGCCACAGGCGGGGACCTCGCTCCCGTCCACGCGGAGGGTCGGCGACCGGGCCAGCGCGGTCTCGTGCTCGAGCTCGAGCCGCGTGCCGTCCGCCAGGGTGAGCGCGCCCGCCGCGCCGAGGAAGACCCGCAGCTCGAGGCCGCCCGCCTCGGCGTCGTCGAGATCGCGCACCGCCGGGTCGCTGGCCCGGGCCAGCGTGTCGACTTCGGCCAGGAGCAGCGGGACGATGGCGCCCGCCGGCGCGAAGAGCGGCAGCTCCTCGAGCGGCGCGGCGACCTCGTGCTCGCGGCCGCCCTCGAGCGCCTCGCCGCTCGCCCAGCTGTACCAGCGCCCGGGCGGCAGGTAGACGGTGCGCCGGGTCGCGCCCGCCTCGAGCACGGGCGCGACGAGGAGGCTGGGCCCGAGGAGGAACTGGTCGGCGGTGCGGCAGGCGCGCCGGTCCCCCGGGTAGTGGAGCGCGAGGTGCCGCGCGACGGGCAGGCCGCGGCGCACGGCCTCGGCGACCAGCGCGGCGCGGTAGGGCGCGAGCGCCATGTGCAGCCGCGCGTAGCGACGGAAGTGCGCGATCGTCTCGGCGTCGTGGTCCCAGCGCCAGTTCTTGCTCGCCAGCGCGCCATGGTGCGTGCGCAGGATGGGCGAGAGCGCGCCGAGCTCGGTCCAGCGGAAGAAGAGCTCGCGGGTGGTGGGCTGCACGCCCTGGCCGAAGGTCGAGTAGCCGCCGACGTCGTGCGTGACGATGGGCACGCCGCTCATGCCCAGGTTCATCAGGATCGGGAGCACGCTCGCCATGCCGTCGAGCCCGCCGTGCTCCGTCTGCTGGTCGCCCGCCCAGACGACCGGC
>JAKLHH010000638.1 GCA_022710245.1 Myxococcota bacterium | reverse complement strand
GGATGTGGACGCCGCCGAAGCGGTCCGCGATCGCCTTGAAGGCCTCCTCCACCGCGCCCGCGTCGGAGATGTCGCAGCGGAAGTAGGCGGCCTCGGGGCCAGCCTCGGCCACCGCGTCCTGCGCCGCCGCCGGCTCCACCACGTCGCAGAGCGCGACGCGCGCGCCCGCGTGCCCGAGCGCGCTCGCGATCGCCCGGCCGATCCCCTGCGCTGCCCCCGTCACCACCGCTACCCTGCCGCTCAGCTCGCCCATCGGATCCTCCTCAGCGAGACGAGAGCGCCGCGACCTCGTCGGGCGTCTCCACGTTGACGACCTCGATCTCCTTGCTGATGCGCTTGACCAGCCCGGCGAGGACCTTGCCCGGCCCGACCTCGACGGCGCGCCTGACGCCCATCGCGGCCAGCCGCTGCACCGACTCCTCCCAGCGCACCGGGGCGGTCACCTGGCGCGTGAGGAGGTCCTGGATGCGGCTCCCCTCGCGGTTCGGCTCCGCCTCGACGTTGGTCACCACCGGCACGCGCGGGTCGTGGAAGCTGACCTTGGCCAGCTCCTCGGCGAGCCGCGCCGCCGCCGGCTCCATCAGCGCGCAATGGAAGGGGGCGCTCACCTGCAGCGGCACCGCGCGCTTGGCGCCGAAGTCCTTGGCGCGCGCGATCGCGCGATCCACCGCCGCCTTGGCGCCGGAGATGACCAGCTGGCCACCGCCGTTGAAGTTCGCCGGGGAGAGGGCCTCGCCCTCGGCCGCCGCGGCGCAGAGCGCGCGGACCTGCTCGGCGCTCGGGCCCATCAGCGCGGCCATGGCGCCCTCGCCCGCCGGGACCGCCTCCTGCATGAAGGCGCCGCGGAGGTGGACGAGCCGCACCGCGTCCTCGAAGGAGACCGCGCCCGCGGCCACCAGCGCGCTGAACTCGCCGAGGCTGTGCCCAGCCACCACCTCGGCGCGCAGCGGGCATTCCTGCTCGAGCACGCGCAGCGCGGCGATGCTGCAGGTGAGGATCGCGGGCTGGGCGTTGGCGGTGAGCTTGAGCTCGTCGGCCGGCCCCTCGAAGCAGAGCTTCGAGATCGAGTAGCCGAGCGCCGCGTCGGCCTGCTCGAAGGCCTCGCGCGCGAGCGGGTAACGATCGCAGAGGGGCTTGCCCATCCCCACCGCCTGGGAGCCCTGTCCGGGGAAGATGAAGGCCAGCATGGCGTCCTCCTCCTACCAGCGCACGAGGGCCGAGGCCCAGGAGACGCCGGCGCCGAGCGCCGTCAGCAGCAGCAGGTCCCCCTCCTTGACCTTGCCCTGCTCGATCGCCTCGCTGAGGGCGATGGGGATGGAGGCCGAGGAGGTGTTCCCGTAGCGCTGGATGTTGATGAAGAAGCGCGCCAGCTCGATCCCGGTGCGCTGGCTGACGCCCTCGAGGATGCGCATGTTCGCCTGGTGGGCGAAGACCGTGGTCACCTCGCTCGACTTGAAGCCGGAGCGCTCGAGGACTGTGGCCGAGGCGGACGACATGTTGCGGACCGCGTTGGTGAAGACCTGGCGGCCGTTCATCCGCACGAAGTGCATCTTCTCGGCGATGGTCTTCTCGCTGGCCGGGTGGGCGGAGCCGCCACCGGGCAGGTCCAGGTGGACCGCCTGCGACCCGTCGGTCTTCATCTCGAGGTCGAGGATGCCGCGCTCGCCCTCCTCGGAGATCAGCACGGCGGCGCCGGCCGCGTCACCGAAGAGGACGCAGGTGTTGCGGTCCGTCCAGTCGGTCACGCGCGAGAGCAGCTCGGTCCCCACCACCAGCACGCGCTTGAACACGCCGCGGTGGAGGAAGCTGTCGGCGATGCCCAGGCCGAAGAGGAAGCCGGCGCAGGCCGCCGAGATGTCGAAGGCCGGGCAGTGCTTGGCGCCGATCTTCTGCTGCACGAACGCCGCGGTGGCCGGGAACGGCATGTCGGGCGTCACCGTGCCGAGGACGATCGCGTCGAGCTCCTCCGGCTTCACGCCCGCCTTCTTGCACGCGTCGAGCGCGGCCTCGGCGGCCATGTCGGAGGTGACGACGCCCTCCTCCGCGATGTGGCGCTCCTTGATCCCCGTTCGCTCGGTGATCCACTCGTCGGAGGTGTCGACCATCTTCTCGAGATCGGCGTTGGTGAGCACCTTCTTGGGGACACCGCGTCCGACCCCGATGATCCTCGATCTCTTCATGGCTCTTCTCCCAACGTCCGGCGCGTGCGGCGCCGGCTAGCTGAGCTCGTCGACTGCCCCGTCCGACACCGCCGCCGGCGCGCACACGCCTTCGCCGGTCACCTGCTCGTGTTCCCGCGCCCCCTCACCCGCGTGGCCTCGCGCCGCTTCCACCAGCGCCCGCTCCGCCTCGAGAGCCTGGCCGATCGCGCCGGCCAGGTCCACGTCGAGGTAGCGCCCCGCGCCGAGGAGGGCGTTCTTGATCGCCTTGGTGTTCGAGCCGCCGTGGCAGATGATCGCGCCGCCGCGGACGCCGAGGAGCGGCGCGCCGCCGTACTCCGCGTAGTCCATCCGCTGCTTCATCCGCCGGAAGGCGGGGAGCAGCCCGAGGGCGAGCACCTTGCTCACCAGCGAGGCGCCGATCGCGTCCTTGAGGAACCCGACCAGCGTCTCCGCGGCGCCCTCGGTGACCTTCAGCACCAGGTTGCCGGTGAAGCCGTCGCAGACCACCACGTCGACCTCGCCGGAGAAGATGTCACGTCCCTCGACGTACCCGAGGTAGTCGAAGGAGCTCCCGCCGCGGCGCAGGATGCGGTTCGTCTCGCGGGTGAGCTCCGTCCCCTTGTGCTCCTCGGAGCCGTTGGAGAGCACCCCCACCCGGGGGCGCGCCTTCCCGTGCATCAGCCGGGCGAAGGTCGCGCCCATCACCGCAAACTGCGTCAGGTGGAGCGGGCGGCAGTCCACGTTGGCGCCCATGTCGAGCAGCGCCGCGCAGCCCCGCCGCGTGGGGAAGGTGGTCAGGATGGCCGGCCGGTCCACGCCCGGCTGGCGCTTGAGCACGAAGAGCCCGCAGGCGAGCATCGCCCCCGAGTTCCCCGCCGAGACCACCGCGTCCGCCTCGCCCTTCGCCACCAGCTCCGCCGCCCGCCGCATCGACGCGTCCGTCTTCCGCCGCACCGCGTGCGACGGGGCGTCGTGCATGGTGATCACCTGACTCGCGTGGATCACCTCGATCGGCAGCCCGGCAGCCCCACGGCTCGCCAGCTCCCGCTCGAGGACCTGCTGGTCCCCGACGAGCAGCACGCGCACCTGGCCGGTGCGGGCGGCCGCGACCGCGCCGTCCACCTCGACCTGGGGCGCATGATCACCGCCCATCGCGTCGAGCGCGATGGTCCTCACGGCGCCAGAGCCCAAGGCTTACTCCTCGGAAGTCTCGATGACCTCGCGGCCGTTGTAGGTGCCGCAGCTCTTGCAGACACGGTGCGGGAGCTTCGGCTCCGAGCACTTCGGACACAGCGACACGTTCGGCGCGTCGATGCGCGCGTGGTTCGCGCGGCGCTTGCGCTTGCGGGTCAGGGACTGTCTTTTCTTCGGGACTGCCATGGTACTCCTCGCTTCTACAGAGACAGAATCAGAGATCCTTCTTCAACCGGCGCAGGGCGTCGGCCCAGGGGGTGGTGTCGTTCGCCACGGCGGCGGTCTCCTTCGCGACGGGGGCAGCGCAGCGGCAAGGCTCCCGGTTGAGCTCCGCGCCGCAGCCGACGCAGATCCCTCGGCACTCCTCGTTGCAGACCGGAGCCATCGGGATGGCCAGCAGGAGGAACTCCCGCACCAGCGGCTCGAGGTCGACCTCCTCACCGTCGTGGCTGTAGGTGTCGAGATCCTCGCTGCTCAGCTCCTCCTCGGCGGCGGGGCTGCGGTGCGGCAGGAAGGTCGCGTGCAGGTCCTCCTCGGCGGCCTCGATCAGCGCCGGGGCCAGGCAGCGCGAGCAGGCCACCTCGAAGCGACCGTGGAGCGCGCCCCGCACGAAGACCACCGAGGGCTGCGCCTCCGCCTGGCTGAGCTCGAGGTCGAGATCCGCCCGGGCCGGGCCAGGACCGGCCTCGACCCCCGAGCTCGCGAGCAGATCACGGAGCTGAGCGTCGGGCAGGACCCGCTGGACCCTCAGGCCTTCGGGTCCTATGTCCCTGATATTAAACTTCAACTTCCGACCTCTCCGCCCGCAACCCGGGAGCCTGGGTAATATAGGGAACGTCCCTGGGCTGTCAAGGAGATTCTGTGGCCGATCGCGGGCTTCCGCTGACGCGGAGCGGCTGCGTCAGCTCGTTCGCATGTGGGCGGAGTCAGTACAGGTAGTTCGGGACGGGGAGCGCACCACCATGCACGTACTGCCACCCGCCCGACGCAGCTGCGGCACCGAGGACTACTTCCCGGCCGCGCCGATCGCGCTGCCGCCGAAGAGGAGCAGCGACTTCAGATCCTCGTCGTTGAAGCGGAGCTGCATGCCGACGAAGTAGTCGCGCCCGCCGCCGCTGCCGTCCTGCGGGCGGTTGTTGAAGGCGTCGTCGATGCCGCCGACGATGTAGAGGCGCCGGAAGAACTCCCAGCCCGCGGTGACCTTGAAGCGCGGCCAGGCGTTGGCCGCGAAGTCGAAGAGGTCGGTCTCGACGCGGATGCGGTCGCGGATGAAGTGCAGGTCGACGCCGATGCCGCCCGTCGACTCCTTGATGCCGAAGCGGAAGGTCGCCAGGCTGATGCGCTTGGCGAACTGGAAGGTGAAGCGGAAGGCGTCGGTGACCTGCACCGTCTCCTCGCGGGTGAGGAGCGGCTTCGAGGGGTCGTCGCTGCGCGTGGTGGTCTGGGTCACGTGGCGCGCGCCGCGCGGGTCGTCGATCAGCTCGATCAGGTAGTACTTGTCCGGCCGCGGCCGGATCTCCACGCTGAGGTAGGTCTTGATCGAGTTCGCCTGGAAGTTGTACTCGCTGCGCAGCCCGACGACGGTCTGCAGCGCGGTGACCTGACGGATGAAGCCGCCGGCGTCGCGCACCACCCCCTCGACGTCGTTGACCAGCGCGTCGTCCTTCAGCAGCCGCCCCACCGTCCCCTTGCCCTCCTTGATCCCCTCGGTGACGTCGTTGACGTTGTTCAGGCTCGACTCCAGCTTGTCGATCGCCCTGGAGAGCTTGTCGAGGTCGTCCTTGATCTTCGCGAAGCCGTCCAACTGACGGCGGCAATACGGTCACCAATGGCCGCGGTAGAACAGGATCACCTTGTAGCCGTTGCCCATGTCGTCGGGCACGCGCATGGTGGCGCCGTCCGCCATCGTCAG
>JAKLHH010000637.1 GCA_022710245.1 Myxococcota bacterium | reverse complement strand
CGATGATGCAGAGGTGGCCCTCGCCCTCGAGGCGGCGCAGCTCGGCGCCGGGGATGGCGGCGGCGACGTGCTCGGCCTGGAGCAGGGGGGCCGCGGTGTCCTCGGTGCCGCACCAGAGCGTGACGGGCACCGTGATCGACCCGAGGTCGAAGCCCCAGGGGCGTGTGATGAGGAGCACCTCGTCGGGCATGCCGCTCGTACCGTGCGCCAGCGCCGCCAGGATGTGCTCGGTGGCGAGCCGCTGGATCTCCGGCCGCTGCAGCACCGCCCGGTCAGGCGCCGAGTGACCGGACAGCAGCCTCCGCATCAGCTTCTCGGGGTGCCGCTGCGGATCGGGGAGGCTCCGCGCCGCCAGCCTGAGGGCCCACGGCGCGTGCCGCGCGAGCCAGCGGAGCGCGCGACGCGTGCGGTCCATGCTGCGGGCCAGCGCCGGCAGGTCCCAGGGCGCGCCGCACCCGACGACGACGACGCGCTGCACGCGGGCCGCGAGGCGGACCGCGCAGGCGAGCGCGTGCGGCGCCCCGCCCGAGTAGCCGAGGATGGCGAAGCGGCGGAGGCCGACGGCGTCCGCGAGCGCGGCGACGTCGTCGCCCCAGCCGAGCAGCGTGCGGCCCGGGTGCCGGGTCGACTCGCCGAACCCCGGCCGCTCGACGGAGAGCAGGCGCACGCCGAGCGAGGCGGCCACCTCACCCTGCCGCGGCGCGAGGGGCAACCGCGAGCCCGGCTGCCCCGGGAAGAAGAGGACCGGGCGTCCCCCCGGGTCGCCGTCCTCGGCCCAGGAGAGGCAGCGCCCGTCGGGGAGGGTCAGCCTGCGTGGCTCGCCCACTGGCGTCACTCCACGGTGAGGGTGAAGGCGCCGCTCCCCTGCGCGGCGTCGACGACGAGGAAGAGCGTGCCCGCGGCCTGCTCCCCGGCGTCGACGGTGAGCGCCTCGCCGTCCTTGCCCGCGGCGCAGCGCAGCTCGGCGGCCGCGGCCGTGCAGGGGCCCCGGCGCAGGTAGAGGACCGGCGTGAAGCCGCTGGCGCGCACCGTCACCCTGAGGCTCTTCACCCCCTCGGCCAGGCGCAGCAGGTGCACCTGCTCGGCGCCGGCGCCGCCCCCGCACGCGCCCCCGAGCCGCGAGCTGCCGGCCAGCGTGCCCACGGCCCAGCGCGAGGCGCTCACGTCGACGACGGAGAGCTCGCCGCAGCCGAGAGGGTAGACCTCCTGGTAGAGCCAGGGGCTGCCCTGCGCGAGCCGCCGCTGCCCCTCGCTCAGCGAGAGCGGCTCCGGCGAGAGGAGGTACTGCGGGAACATCAGGTTCTGGCGGTCGGGGCACGCCTCGACCTGGACGCCCGCGCCGCAGAACGGCGTGTCGCTGAGCAGGTCGACGGAGCCGTCCGCCTCGGTGGTGTGGTAGAGGCCGAGGTAGTGCCCGAGCTCGTGCGCGAGGAGCTTGCCCATCTGCGCGCCGGTCGGCTGCTTCTCGGCCACGATGCCGCTCGCGGGCCGGCCGACCAGCCCGGGCACGCCGGGGATGCCGCCAGCCACCGCCTTGTAGCCGAAGGTGAGGTCCTTGCTGAGCAGGACGTTCACGTCGAGGCCACGCGGGCCGGCCTGGCTGTAGCCCTCGCGCAGCTCGCGAGCCTGATCGGAGGTCGTCACCGTATCGGCGCTCGCCGGGAGATCGAGGAAGCGCACGCTGCCCAGGCTGAAGCCGAAGAGCCCGCGACCGAGCTCGCCGAGCTTGCTCACCAGGTCCTTCACGTAGGCGTCGGTCGGCGCGGCCTTGGCGCTGAGCCCGGTCCCGGGCGCGAGGTGCACGGCGAGGTCGAGCAGCCCTCCCGCGGGGCCGTCGCGGCGGAGGACGGCGGCGACGCGCTCGACGGTGCCCGCCTGCGGGACCAGCTGGTCGAAGCGCAGCTCGTAGGTCTGCGGCCAGAAGCGGTAGGTCCCCGGCTGCAGCGCGGCCCCGGCCGCGTCGCTGCCCGGCAGGAGCACGCTGCCGGTGCCGATATAGAAGAAGGGGCGCGCCAGCGCGCTCTTCGGGTCGGCGCCGTCATAGAGCACCGCGCCGCCGGGGCCCTCGATGCGGCGGAAGCCGACCTGCAGGTCGTCGCTGTCGTCGGCGAAGACCACCAGCGAGGTGACGCCCGGTGGCAGCGCCAGCTCCACGGGCGCGCCCCCCGCCACGGGCGTCGCCACCGGGCCGAGCTCGAGGAGCTCCACCCAGCGGCGCACGCAGGATCGGTGCTGCAGAGTGAGCGAGCCCTCGGCGAGCGCGCCGTCCTGGCAGGTGAGCGGCGCCGGGCAGGCCTCGCGGCAGGGCTCGCTGCAGCGGCCCTGCTGACAGAGGCCGCCGTCGCACTCGGCGGCGGCGGCGCAGGCCTCGCCGAGGAGCCGCTCGCCGCGCGGAGGCGCACAGACCAGCGCGAGGCGCATGCCCGCCGCGCCGGGCGCGTGCCCGGCCAGCGGCGCGCAGCGCTGGTCCTTCGCGCAGTCGCTCCGCTGCTCGCAGGCCGTCCTGCAGGTCGCGCCCTGGCCCGCGTCGAGACAGAGCCGGCCCAGGCACTCCGCGTCGGCGGCGCAGGCGGCCCCCTCGGCGAGGAGCGGCACGCAGAGGCCACCCCCGCAGCGCTGCCCCGCCGGGCACTCGGCGTCGGCGCGGCACGGCTCGCCCTCGCAGGCCGCGAGCGCCGCGAGCGCCGCGAGCGCCACCAGCGCCACCAGCGCCACGAGCAGGTGAGATCGGAGCGGCATGATTTGACGACAGCATGTTTCGCCGGCACGGACAAGCATCGGCTGGCGCCCCTGGCGCCCCCTGTCGCGACAACGTCGTTGACCGTGCGCGGCCCGGGATGGAGACTGGCTAGCGCAGGTCGAACCCGGGAGGCACCGATGGAAGAGCGCGACCAGCAAACCCTGGCCGAGGTGCGCCGCTACCTCACCCAGATCGCCCTCGAGCTCGAGGCCGCGGCGCAGGGCGCGCGGGAAGCCGCGCGGCTGCTCCCGGACCCGCGCGAGTCCTGGCCCCAGGTCCACCAGATGTACGCGCGGCTCGAGCAGGCGACCGGTCTGGTCACGCAGTTCCAGCGCAGGATCAACGAGGTCGTCCAGGACGGCGCGAAGATCCCGGCCCAGTTCCAGCGCAGCCAGGACGGGGCGAAGATCCCGACCTGACCCCGAGATCCCGGCCTGACCCCGGGCAGGAACGCGTTGACTGCGGGCGCTCGTCGACGCGCCTGCAAGATGGCAGCAGATACCGCCAGCTGCAAGCTTGCAGGAACGCGTTGACTGCGGGCGCTCGTCGACGCGCCTGCAAGATGGCAGCAGATACCGCCAGCTGCAAGCTTGCAGGAACGCGTTGACTGCTCCCGGTCGCCTCCGCGATCATCGATCCATCGTGGCCGACCAAGCGCAGCGCCCCGCGCGCCCGACCCCGGGTGATCTCTCCCGGCTCGAGCTCGCCGATCTCCTCGACGCGCCCACCATCCAGGCGCTGATGGAGGACCTCCACCGCGTCACCCACTTCGGCGTCGGCGTCATCGATCTCTCCGGCCGCGTGCTGGTCGGGACGGGCTGGCAGGAGATCTGCACGCGGTTCCACCGGGTCCACCCGGAGACCCGCCGCTGCTGCGAGGAGAGCGACCTGGAGCTCACGCGCGGCGTCGCGCCCGGGACCTTCAAGGCCTACCGCTGCAAGAACAACATGTGGGACATCGTGACGCCGATCGTCGTCGGCGGCGCTCACCTCGGCAACATCTTCCTCGGCCAGTTCCTCTTCGAGGGCGAGACCCCCGACCACGCCGACTTCCGCGCGCGCGCCCGGCGCTGCGGCTTCGACGAGGCCGAGTACCTGGCCGCGCTGGAGAAGGTGCCCCGCTGGAGCCGCGCCTCGGTCGAGGCGATGATGTCCTTCTACGCGCGGTTCGCCGGGATCCTCGCCCGCTCCACCTACGCCAACCTGCGGCTGGGGCGCAGCCTCGCCGAGCGCGAGGAGCTCTACTCGTCGCTGGAGCGCAGCGAGGCCCAGTACCGCCTCATCGTCACCACGGCCCGCGAGGGGATCTTCGTCCTCGACGCCGAGCAGCGCGTCACCTTCCTCAATGACCGCATGGCCGAGCTCCTCGGCACCACGCAGCCGCAGGTGCTCGGCACCCCGGCGGAGCTCTGGGTGGCCCCGGAGGAGCGCGAGGCGCTGCGCTCGCGGCTGAGCGAGCCGCGCGACCGCGAGGGCGGGACGCACGAGTGGCGCCTGCAGCGCGCGGACGGCGAGTCGCTCTCCGCCCTCGTCTCGGCGAGCCCCACCCTGGAGCCGGACGGGAGCTTCCGCGGCGCGCTGGGCCTGGTCACCGACATCAGCGCCCGCAAGCGGGCCGAGGACGAGCTCCGCTGGAACCTCGAGGTGAGCGGCGCGCTGGCGGCGCTCTACCGGCCGCTGGCCGCGCAGCGCTCCGGGCTGAAGGAGATCTCGCTGGCGATCCTCGAGCAGTCCCTCCGCCTGACCGAGAGCCCGCACGGCTTCGTCTCCGAGGTGGACCTCGTGAGCGGCGATAACATCGGGCACACGCTGACCGAGATGATGGAGCGCTGCCAGGTGACCGGGACCAGCCGCCGGATCGCCTTTCCGCGCAGCCCGGACGGCACCTACCGCGGCCTCTGGGGTCAAGCCCTCACCACGCGACGCCCCTTCGTCTGCAACGCGCCCGCGGCGCACCCGGCGCGCGTGGGGACGCCCGCGGGCCACCTGCCGCTCGAGCGCCTGCTCTCG
Source organism: Myxococcota bacterium (assembly GCA_022710245.1). Next base: position 527 of record JAKLHH010000637.1, on the reverse strand, counting down.
GTGCCGGTGCTCCTCGGCGGCGAGCTGGTCGGCCAGATCGCCGTGGCGAACGCCCCGCGCGAGTACGGCACGCGCGAGGTGCAGGCCCTCGAGCGCATCGCCGAGTTCTACGCGCTCGCCATCCAGCACGAGCGCGCGGAGGCGGCGCGGCAGCGCCTGCAGGAGCAGCTCTTCCAGGCCCAGAAGCTGGAGTCGATCGGCACCCTCGCCGGCGGGCTCGCCCACGACTTCAACAACCTCCTCGGCGGGCTGCTCACCGGCCTCTCGCTGATCGAGCTCGAGCTCCCGGACCGCCCCGAGCTGCGCGAGGACCTGGCGACGATGAAGGGGCTCGTCGAGCGCGGCGCCGCCCTCACCCGGCAGCTGCTCGGCTTCTCACGGCGGGGCAAGTACGAGGCGCGGCTGCTCGATCTCGCCCGCGTCGTCGAGGAGACCGTGCGGATGTTCCAGCGCATGCGCAAGGACCTGGTGATCGAGGTCGCCTGCGCCGCGGACCTCCCGCCGGTGCTGGCCGACCGCACCCAGCT
>JAKLHH010000636.1 GCA_022710245.1 Myxococcota bacterium | reverse complement strand
CGCGGTGCCGCGCCACTCGCGGTAGCGCTGGCGACCGACCAGCGCGAGGATCCCCCCGATGATCAGCCCGAGCGCGAACGGCGCGCCGAGGAGCACCACACCGGTCGCCATGAAGGCCGAGACCTGGCTGAGCACCCAGAGCAGGAAGCCCAGGTTCAGCACTCCGATGACGATGGCGCCGATGCCGTTGCCGAGGGTGTCCTTGGCCTTGCCCGAGAGCGTCTGGATACCGGCGACGATGAAGGCCGCCGCGATGGCGAGGCTGACGAGGGACTGCGGGCGGAAGCCGAACCGGAGGGAGGAGAGCTGCCCGAGGAGGCCAATCCCACCGAAGACGATCCAGAGGATCGCAGCGGCGGTGACCACGCCCGGCCTCCCCATCGCCGCGCGGGTGACCATGCCCCCCGGCGTGATCCCGCCGGGCATGCTCATCCCGCCCGGCCCGAGGCCAGCCGAGGAGCGGCTGATCATGGGCCCCGCCGCGCCGGCCGGGATCCGCCCGCCCGCGGGGATGGCCGCGCCCGCGGGGAGCGGGCCCGCAGCCACCGCGCCGCCCAGCTCCTCGCTGATGTTTTGCAGGAAGGACGCCAGGTACGGCATGCCGCCGATGGAGCTCGTGGAGAGCTCCCAGGGCTGCGACTCGGAGCTGCCACGGAACCTGCTCGCCGCCTCGAGGTCGACCTGCTTGAGGTCGCCGCCGCGGATCCGCATGTCCGGACGCCACTCGGCCATGAACGCGTCGCCCGAGACGCCGCGCTCGGCGACGAAGTAGCGCAGGGCGCCGTCGGCCGCGCGCACGACCGCCGCGTAGTAGGCCTCGCCGGCGTCCTCGGGCGGCGGCAGGTGCACCACCCGGACCGTCGCGCCGCCCACCTGGACCGGCGCGAACCACATCAGCTTGGTGGCGGGGAAGCGCTCCACCCCCTCGCCGGCCGCGTCCCACCGCATCTGCAGGTAGGAGTGCGCCCGGTCGCTGGAGATGATCGACCAGAGGGAGGCCTCGTGGTGGACGTCGTGGGGGAGCACACGATGGGCGAAGTTGTAGAAGTGCTGTCGCATGGTGCCTCTCTACGGGCAGGGGGCCCGATATCTTCCGGGCCGAGGATACCTCAGATCCGGTCGATCAGCCGCTGCCGAGCGCCCGGCGCACCGACCGCTGCTGCTCCCGGGCGAGGCGGCGGAGCTCCCTGGAGAGTGCCTTGTCGTCGGAGAGTCGCTGCCAGTACACGGCCGCGGCCTCGCCGGCCTCGGCCCAGACGGCGCCCTGGCCCGCGGCGCGGATCGGCGGCCGCAGCGTCGCGGCCGGGAGCTCACCGCGCACGGGCGCGAGCGCCATCGGCAGCATGTCGTAGACCGGGAGCAGCTCGAACGCGGTCTCCCCGGGCGTGAGGCTGATGTTGCCGAGGTGCATGTCGCTGTTGCCGATCCACTCGCCGAACATCTCCAGCCAGCGCAGCCGCGCGAGCGAGCGCGTGTCGAGCAGGCCGCGCTCGTGGAGGCCGCGGCCGACGCGGGACCAGCCATGCGCCGCCCCCACGAACTCCGCGTCGATCATGGTGAGCGAGATGGCCGGGACGCGCCCCGAGGCGCCGCGGCGATCGAAGCGGCGGCACTCGAGGAACACGCGCCCCTCGAGGACGTGGACGGCGCTCTCGGCGGCAGGCTGGCCGCGCTCGCGTAGCAGAGTGAGCGCGTGGTGCTCGGCGCGCAGGAGGTCGCGCCAGCGCTCCGCCTCCCGGGTCCTCGCGCCGGGGGAGAACTTGACGATCACAGGCCCGGCCTCGCGCTCGCTCACCGCGAACTTCGGCTGCTCCCCGGCGGCCGAGGAGCCCGGTGGGTCGTCCTCGAGGGCGCGGACCGCGAGCTGCGGATACTCCGCGCGGATCACGACGGGCGTGCGCTCGCCACGGCGAGCGCGGAGCGCCGCGGCCTCACCGACGACGAGGTGGCCCGGTAGATCGTCGCCGCGCCGGAGGAGGTACTGCCCGATCTGCTCGTCGGTCCACTCGCGAGGGTCGATCGGGGTGCCCCACTCCTCGGCCATCCGGCGCGCGAGCTGCCGGCCGAGGAACCCCGACGGGCGCAGGTCGTGAAGAAAGTAGGGCAGGGAGTCGAAGAGGCCAGTCCCTCCCTCGCCGCGCAGCCAGAAGGGAGCGTCGTCCGCCTCGGCCAGGTAGCGAGAGCTGCGCGAGGAGGTCGGCGAGCGAGGCCACGTGACTAGTTTGCTGAATAGATACCCGCTGGCCAAGGCGGCAATACGGCCATATTTGCTGCTGCGCGCCCGGAGTTTGAATAGCCAGCTGACAGCAGGCCCCCGCGTCGCTCCGTGCTACCCTCTCCGGCATGAGCTCTGCGACCCGCCGGATCCTCGAGCGCCAGATGACGGAGATCCGCTGCGTCTTCGCCGGGCCGCTGGCCGCCCGGCTCGGCCGGCCCCTCGAGGAGATCCGCGACGAGGGCCTGGGCGCGTTCGACTTCAAGACGAACGAGGAGGTCGAGCTGACGCTCTGCGACGGATCGACGATGTCGCTGCGCTACGCCTTTTTCGTGGTGGAGCCCGCGCAGGACCTCGTCGGTCTCTTCAGCGAGCACTGCGGCTACTACTTCTTCGGGGCGGCCAGCATCCGCTGCGTGCGCCAGCTCCAGGGCGGCGTTGAGATCGCGCGCTTCCCCGACGGGGACTAGCGGGCACGCACGAACCCCTTGCGCTGCGCCGCGCTCCTCCCCATACTGGCGCCCGCTGATGTCCCGCTGGCTAGAGCACCTCAACCCCGAACAGCGTCAGGCCGTCGAGCAGACCGAGGGCCCGCTCCTCGTCCTCGCTGGCGCGGGCAGCGGCAAGACCCGCGTCATCACGCACCGCATCGCGCACCTGATGTCGCGCGGCGTCGCCGCCGAGAACATCCTCGCGGTCACCTTCACCAACAAGGCCGCCGAGGAGATGCGCCACCGCCTGGCGGGGATGGTGGGGGCAGGGCTGGCGAAGGAGCTCACCATGAGCACCTTCCACGCGCTCGGCCTCTCCATGCTCCGCGCGGAGGCCGCGCGCAAGGGCGGGCGCGGCAAGCGCTTCGTCATCTTCGACACCGGCGACCAGCTCTCGACGCTGCGCGAGGCGGGGCGCCGGCTGAAGTTCGATCGCAGCTTCGACCTCGGCTCCATCCTGACGCGGATCAGCGCCTACAAGAACGCCTTCGTCGAGCCAGGCACGGCCAGCGAGAGCGAGGACGCCTACGAGCAGGCCGCCTCCGCGCTCTACCCGGTCTACCAGGAGCTGCTCGGCGCCTACGCGGCCGTGGACTTCGACGACCTCGTCTGCGCGCCCTGCCGGATGATGGAGGCGGATCCCGAGTGCCGCCGCCGCTGGGCCGAGCGCTACCGCTACGTCCTGGTCGACGAGTACCAGGACACGAACGGCGCGCAGCTCCGCATGCTGCGCAACCTCGCCGGCGAGCACCGCAACCTCTGCGTGGTCGGCGACGACGACCAGTCGATCTACGGCTGGCGCGGCGCGCAGGTGCGGAACATCCTCGAGTTCGCGCGCGACTTCAAGGGCGCGAAGACGGTCTACCTGATGCGGAACTACCGCTCGGTGCCGGCAGTCCTCGACCTCGCCAACGCGATCATCGCCGAGAACCCCGACCGTCACGAGAAGCAGATGATCGCCACGCGGCGGCCAGGGCAGGGCGTGAAGGTGGTGGTCACCCCCGACGGTGACAAGGAGGCCGCCTGGGTCGCGGAGCACCTGCGCAAGGCGGTCGACAAGGGGCGCTACCGCCGCTCGGAGATGGCGGTCCTCTACCGCTCGAACCTCCTCGCGCGCGGCCTGGAGACCGAGCTCCGCGTGCAGGGGATCCCCTACCGCGTCGTCGGGGGCGCCGCCTTCTACGAGGGCAAGGAGGTGAAGGACATCCTCGCCTACCTCCGCGCCTGCCACAACCTGGCCGACGAGATCAGCGTGCGCCGCGTGATCAACTGCCCGCCGCGCGGGATCGGGCTGCGCACGATCGCGAAGCTCACCGAGTGGGCCGACGCGCAGAGCGCGCCCTTCCACCAGGCGCTGCAGCGGGCGCCGGAGGTGCTCGGCGAGGGCGACCGCTCGGCGGCGGCGATCCAGGGCTTCCTCGCGCTCCTCGAGCGGCACCGGGCTGTGCTCCGACGCGGCGGCAAGCAGCTCCCGGCCGCGGTGCGGCGGCTCCTCGCCGAGGTGGACTACGCCGGCAAGGTGCAGACCGAGGGCGGCGGCTCGGAGAAGGCCGTGGGGCGCCGGCTGGCGCAGATCGAGGCGCTCCTCGCCCAGGTGGAGCGCTACTGCGAGCGCGAGGAGCAGCCCAGCCTGGGCGAGTACCTGAACCGCACGGCGCTCCTCACCTCGGCCGCCGAGGAGGCGAGCGAGTCCGACGACAGGGTGACCCTCTCGACGCTGCACGGCTCCAAGGGGCTCGAGTTCCGGCTGGTGGTGCTGGTCGGGGTGGAGGAGGGGTTCCTCCCACACGACCGCACCATGAACCCGCACTCGAACGACCTGGTGAGCGGCGATCTCGCCGAGGAGCGGCGGCTCTTCTACGTGGGCCTCACGCGGGCGATGGACGAGCTCGTGCTGACCCGCGCCGCCGAGCGGGTCGTGCGCGGCAAGCCGCAGCCTCGGACGCCGAGCCGCTTCCTCGACAACGTGCCGCCCGAGCTCCTCGCCTCGAACGACCTCACCAAGGAGCCCGAGCCCGCGCAGCTGCAGGGCATGCTCGCGGCGCTGCGCGCGAAGCTCGGGGCCTGAGCGTCGCTCTGCACGGTCGGCCCCCGAGGGCGCTCTATACAATGATCAGTCGCCGTGGTACTTGCAGAGCACAACCTACGCAGGCGGCCACCATGGGCAAGTCTCAGGACACCAAGAAGGACGTGAAGAAGAAGCCGGCCAAGACGCTGATCGAGAAGCGGAAGGCCAAGCAGGAGAAGAAGAAGGCCAAGTAGGAGCAGCAGTCCAGGTCTAGGCGAGGAGCTGCCAGGCCTCGGCGAACCGCGCCGCGATCCCCTGCAGCTCCACCCTCGCCGCGGCGAGCGCCTGGCGCAGCGAGGGCAGCTCCAGCTCCAGCGCGCCAGGCGCGCCAGCATGCGTGCGCGCGCGCCACGCCTCCGCGGGATCCCCCACGAACGCCGCCGCCGCATCCGCGGCGACCTCCTTGTAGGCAGTGCGGAAGGGCACGCCGGCCGCGACCCGCGCGTAGACCGCGTCGGTCGCCGCCGTCGCCTGCTGCACCGCCGCCCGGCAGCGCGCGGGATCCACCTCGAGGGTGTCG
>JAKLHH010000635.1 GCA_022710245.1 Myxococcota bacterium | reverse complement strand
GGTCGTCATGCGCTGCCTGGAGAAGCGCCCGCAGGATCGCTTCGCGGACGCGGAGAGCGTGCGCCGTGCGCTGTGGGCCAGCGTCGGCGTCCGCGACCCGCGGCTCCTCGTCGGCGGCGGGCCGCTGCGCGGTGGCCTGATGACGCTGGCGGAGGCTCCGACGCTGGCGCCGCGGACACTGGCGCGGATCACTCCCAGGCGCCGGCGGCAGCGCTCGCGGAGCTGGCTGGTCGCCGGCGCGCTGGCGGGCCTCGCGCTCCCCATCAGCGCGTCGGTCATCCGGGACGCCGTGCTCGGTCGCGCCGTGCGCTGTCCGCCGGCGGTGGCGAGCAAGCCGGGCTCGGCGCTGGCGAGCACGCCGGGCTCGGCGCTGGCGAGCAAGCCGTCCCCGGCGGTGGCGAGCACGCGGTCCCCGGCGGTGGCGAGCACGCCGGGCTCGGCGGTGGCGAGCAAGCCGGGCTCGGCGCTGGCGAGCACGCCGGGCTCGGCGCTGGCGAGCAAGCCGGGCTCGGCGCTGGCGAGCAAGCCGGGCTCGGCGCTGGCGAGCAAGCCGTCCCCGCTGGCGCGGATCCCCGAGGGGAGAGTGCTCAGCGCTCCGGGCGCCACGACCGGTGTGCCCATGGAGAGATCCCATGGCCTTCTCCCTGCGAGCACCACGCGCCCGCCGGCCGCGATGCCCGCGAGCCTCCACCGTGCCGCTGCCCGTCCCGTCGTCGCGCCAGCAACGTCCGCAGGCTCGCCGGGCGGGACGTCGACGCGCGCGCACCCGCTGAAGCGGACCGGCCCGCTCGCCTGGCGCGACCGCCCCTGAGCTCACCTCGCGCGTCGGCGCCCCCTGAGCTCACCTCGCCGGTCGCAGCCCCCTGTCGCAGCCCCCTGAGCTCACCTCGCGCGTCGGCGCCCCCTGAGCTCACCTCGCCGGTCGCAGCCCCCTGAGCTCACCTCGCCGGTCGCAGCCCCGCTCGCGTCGCGAGGGCACTCGCGGGATAATCGCGCTCGTGCTCCGCGCCCACCACGCCTCCACGCTCCTCGCGCTCCTCGCGCTCGCCGCGCTCGCCGCGCTCGCCGCGCTCGCCACGCTCCTCGCGTCCGCGCCGGCCGCCCTCGCCGCGCCTGCCCCCGCCAGCTACCTCGCCGACGCGCAGCGGCTCGCCCGCGCGGTGGCCTGCACGGGCAAGGGCTCGCCGGCCGGGCTGGACCGCGAGCTCATCGACGAGCACTGTCGCGAGCTCACCGCCCTCTACGGGCGCTATCGCCGGGTCGCGCGCGAGGCCGTGGCGCCGTTCCTCGCGCGCGTGCGCCCGTCGGGCCTGCCGGGCAAGGTGGTCTACCCCTTCGGCGGGGGCGACCTGGTCACGGCGCTCACCGTCTTTCCCGACGCCGAGGAGATCACCTCCATCTCCCTCGAGCTCGCCGGCGATCCGCGCGCCACGCTGGGCCTCGCGCGCCGCGAGCTCGAGGGTGAGCTGCGGCTGCTCCGGCGCGCGGTGCGCTCCGCGCTCCTCGTCGCGCACAGCTCGACCCGCGTCCTCGACCAGCTGGAGACGAGCACGCTCCCGGCGCCGCTCATCTTCGCGCTGGTCGCGCTGGCCATCCACGAGGCGGAGCTCGTCTCCCTGCGCTACCTGGTCGTCACGCCCGGGGGAGAGCTCCGCTACCTGAGCCACGGCGAGCTGGCCGGCGAGCGCGCGCGTCCGCTCCGCGAGGGGCGGCGACCGGGCTTCTCCTCGGCCTTCTCCAGCCTCGAGATCACCTTCCTCCCGCGGGGCGCCCGGGCCGGCGCGCCGCCACGCGTCTACCGGCACCTGGCCGCGAACCTGGAGGACGCGCACCTCCGCCGCGCGCCGGGGCTGCTCCGCCACCTGCGCGCGAAGGGCGCCGTGGCCGTGATGACCAAGGCGGCGAGCTACCTCCTCTGGCGCGACAGCTTCTCGCTCATCCGCGGTTACCTGCTGGAGCGCGCGCGCTGGATGATCTCCGACAGCTCGGGGCTGCCCGTCGAGCTGGCCCGCGCCGCGGGCTTCGAGGTGCAGACCTTCGGCACCTACGCGGGCTCGTACCTGCCGAAGGCGCCGCGCCGGCCGGACGAGGATCTCCGCGCGCTCTTCGCGCGCCAGCCGCGGCGGCCGCTGCTGTTCCGCTTCGGGTATCCGGATCGGGGGCGCAACGCGCACCTCGTGATCCTGGTCCGGCGCCGGTAGCCCTCTGGCGTCACCTGGGTCACCTGTCCTGGTGAGAGCCTGTCAGTGAGAGCCCCCGGCTCTCATCCCGTGGCTCAACCACGCGAGATCTCGTCCCTCCCGGCTGGTCCCACCTTTGCTGTAGCTCTTCGTCGGAACAGACACAGGAGAGAGACGATGACGATGAAGAACGCGATGGTGAGGATGTTCGCGCTGATCTTCGTGGCGGCCACGATTGGCTGTGGAGGGGATGAAGCGGGGTTGAGGCCCGGCCGCTTGCTCGTTGACGGTGTCGAGGAGCGCTGCGTTCTCTAGAAGCTCTTCGGCGGGTCGTAGACGCCGTTGCCGTCCACGTCGAGGTAGATCGGGTTGGTGACCGCGAACGGCTGCGCGCCGCGGGTGACCGGGTCGAGGGTGCCGCTGCCCGTCGCCACCACGATCATCCAGCTGTCCTTGTCGAGCAGGAGCTCGATGTCCTTGTTGAACCGCACCACCGGGTTCGTCGGATCGGCCGTGCTCGCGTCGAGGGTGACCTGGTAGGCGACCTCGCCGCCGACGATGACGCGCAGCTTGTCGAGCGCGACCCAGGTCGGCGCCTGCACCTTGATCGCCGCCGTCGCCTTCTTCGCTGTCGCGTCGGCCACCTCGCCGAGCGACTTGCCCCCGACGCTGACGCTGAGGAAGGCGCCACCGCTCACCACCACGCGCTGCTCGCGCACTGACTTCGCCAGCTCGGAGAGGTCGAGCTTGGCGGGCTCGTCGCTGGAGAGCTTGACGTAGTTGCGCGGGTAGCCGACCTCGTAGCGGACCGCGTCGTGCGAGTCGGAGTTGCCCGTCGCGGTGACCAGGAAGCCGCGGTCGAGGAACGAGTACCAGTCGGCCACCGTGCTGTCCTGGTAGGCGGACCAGCCGGCGCCGTTGAAGACCTCCACCGCCTCGAAGGCCCGGGTCCACTGGCTGGTCAGCTTCACCGCCGCGGTCTTCGGATCGTAGCCGACATAGGAGAAGTAGGCGCTGTTCGGCGAGCCCCGAGGGTGGTTCACCTGCAGCACCGCGTCGGGCCAGGTCTTGTGCACCTCCGCGAAGACCTCCGGTGGGCTGTGCCCGTACCAGACCACGGCGCCGCCGTTCGGCTTGCCCGGCAGCGGGGTGAGCGGGAACGGGTTGAAGTGGCCGTAGAGCGAGGTGGTGAGCTCCTCGCCGATCACGCCGCGCACCCAGGGCTGCAGCCCCAGCTTGACGATGGTCGGGTTGAGGTCGGCGATCACCTCGTGCTCGGTGATGACGGGGATCTCGACCCCCTCGCCGGCGAGCGCGGCGACCTTCAGCTCGTAGAGGTCCGAGGAGTCCGGCGACCACATGGCGTGCACGTGGAAGTCGCCGCACATGTAGCCGGTGGTGTCGACGGAGCGGGTCAGCTTGAGGACGAGGGGCTTCGTCTCGCCCGCGGCCAGGGTCACCTTGACCTGGTGCAGCTCGTACTCGTAGCCGCGGCTGGCGGTCACCGTGTACTCGCCGGGCGGCAGCGCGGCGGAGCCCGCCCCGGTCGGGGCGAACAGCCGGAGGGCGCTGCCCGGCAGGCTGGGCTCGCCGAAGCTCGCCGGCCACGCGGCAGGCGGGGCCTTGGGCTCGATGATCAGCTTCGCGGGGAGCGGCACGTCCTTGTCGTCGGTGACCGTGTAGGTGATCCCGGCGGTGGCCGACACCTGCAGGTCCTTCGTGACCGCCGCGGTCGCCACCTCGACCGCCGTGGCGGCGACGGGCGCGCGTCCGTCCGCGATGGGCGTCAGCAGGTACTTGCCCGCCTCGAGCCGGACCTCGAAGGCGCCGCTCGCGTCGCTGCCGGTCATGGTCACATAGCTCTGGTCCGCCCGCTGCACGTTGACCCGCGCGCCGGCGACGGCCGCGCCGTCTGGATCGCTGACCTTGCCGGAGAGCCGCGCCGGGTCTGGCTTGCCGCGGAGCGCGCGCAGCCCGCGGCGCACGGCCTCCGGCTCGCCCGCCGCGACGAGCAGGCGGAAGACTCGCTGCGCCTCGCCAGCGGCCGGGATGCTGAAGCCGTCCTGCGAGAGCACCCAGATCCCCTCGTAGCGGGTCAGCGAGCTGAGGAGCGCCTCGGGGGAGTAGAGGGCGTAGGCGATGCTGCGGCCGATCATGGCGAGGTGATCCTGCGCCGGCGGGGTCTCGACGGCGAAGCCGGTCGCCTCGGAGAAGAAGTCGGCCCCGTCCCCCGAGGTGACCCCCACGATGAGCAGCGGGACCTCGAGCGCCGCGCGCTTCAGGTTGAACAGCCGCCAGCGGACCTCGAGGACGTCGCTGTCGGGCGGCAGGACGTAGTCGATGACCAGCTTGACCGGCTGCTCGCCGCCGAGCTCGCCGAGGATCGCCGCGAGCAGCGGGAACGGCGCCGGGTCGCCGATCACGCGGACCAGCGCCGGCTTGCCGTCGGAGCCATCGCTCACCACCCCGACGCTGCCCGGCTTCACCATCCGCACGCCCAGCCCGAACAGGGTCTCGCCGAGGAGGCTCTGCCCCTCGCCGTCCGGGAGCCCGAGGCGGACACCGTCGAGGAGCTCGCCGCCGTAGGGGCCCCACCCGTCGGTGGCGCGCTCGCTGGCGATGACGAAGGCGACGCGGTCGTTGTAGAGCTTGTAGTCGCCCACGCGCCCCTGGACCTTGATCCCCGAGACGAGCTGCCCCATCTCGGTCACGCGCCCGGCCCGCACCTGGCCCTTGCCCAGCGCAGCGCTGACGGCGGCGCTGCCGGCCCCGCCCGGGGGCAGGCTGAAGTTGACTGGACCTGCGTCGACGGGGAGCCCTTCGACGCGCGCATCGGCCGTCGCCGGGGTGGTGTCGTCGCTGCAAGCCGCGAGCGCGAACGCGAACGCGACGAGCACCGCTGGGGGCACGGGCACTCTGGACATGGCAGTTCCTGCTGGTGGCCCCCCAAGCATTGCAGCCGGGAGGCCCTGAGGCAAGGATGCCGGGCGCTCGACCTCGCGGCGTGCGCCGTGCCGACCTCGCGGCGTGCGCCGTGCCGACCTCGCGGCGTGCGCCGTGCCGACCTCGCGGCGTGCGCCGTGCCGACCTCGCGGCGTGCGCCGTGCCGACCTCGCGG
>JAKLHH010000634.1 GCA_022710245.1 Myxococcota bacterium | reverse complement strand
GTCCGCGATCTGGTAGCGCGTCCCGCAGCTATGACAGAGGACCTGCACCAAGCTCGATTGTACCTTGCCTCCTCTCGGTTTGTCGCTGCCGCCCCATTCACCTGGACCCGCAAAGCTATCTATCGGCGGTTGGATCGGGCAAAATGAGCCCGCGCTGGCTGATTTCGTCGTCGGGTCCGCGCTGCGTCGGCGAGAGTCAGATCCGATGTAGCCAGGCAAGCGGAAGGAGCCCCCATGCAACCACGTCCACCCGAGCCAGCCGGTCGCGGCGCCGCGCCGATCCCTGTGCTGGTGGTGGGGAGCTGCAACTACGACCTCACGATCCAGACGGACCGGCTCCCTGGCGCCTCGGAGACGCTGCTCGGCGGCGACTACCACGCCCACCCGGGCGGCAAGGGCGCCAACCAGGCGCTCGGCCTGGCCCGCCTGGGTGCGCCGGTGCGCTTCCTCTCGCGGGTGGGCCGCGACCACTACGGCCAGCTCATCCTCGAGCACCTGCAGCAGCAGGGGCTGGCGGTGGGAGATGTCCTCACCGATCCCGACGCGCCGACCGGCCTCGCGCTGATCACCCTCGACAGCGCGGGCACCCGCACCATCGTGGTCGCCCCGGGGGCGAACAACCGCCTCACCGAGGCGGACGCCGAGAGGTTCCTCCGCGGCGCCCCGACCGGCGCCATCCTGGTGATGCAGCTCGAGGTGCCGGTGCCCACCGTGGCGCACCTCCTGCGTCTGGCCAAGCGCTACAACCATCGCACCGTGCTGCACGCGTCGCCGGCGGTCGAGGTCCCGCGCGAGCTGCTGCGGCTGGTCGACGTCCTCGTCCTCAACCAGAGCGAGCTCCACGTCATCAGCGGCCGCTCCGCGCAGCACCTGGAGACCGCCGCCGGCGCCGCCGACCGGCTCCTCGCCGAGGGCGTCGGCACCGTCCTGGTGACGATGGGGATGCGCGGCGTCCTCATCGCGCGGCAGCCCGGCTCCTGGCCCGAGGCGCACGCGGCCGCCTCGGTCCGCTTCGTCCCCGGCTACAAGGTGAGCGTGAAGGACTCCAACGTGGCCTCGAGCGCCTTCATCGCCGGGCTGGTCCACCACCTCTCGCGCGCGAGCGAGCCCGAGGACCTGCACGCGTCGGTGCGCTTCGGGCTCGCCGCCATGGCGGTCTCGCTCGGGCGCAGCGGCGGCCAGGCCTCGCTCGCCACCGCCGCCGAGGTGGAGGAGCTCCTCGCCGGCGGCGAGGGCACGCTCCCGCAGCGCGCGGGCTCGGTGCCGGACGACAAGGTCCGCGAGCTCGCCGAGCACGCGGGCGCCATCCGCAAGCGCATCATCCGCATGCTCTTCGCGGCGCGCTCGGGCCACCCCGGAGGCTCGCTCTCCTGCGTCGAGGTCCTCACGGTCCTCTACTTCCATACGATGGTCTACAACCCGCGCCACCCGGACTGGCCGAACCGCGACCGGTTCGTGCTCAGCAAGGGCCACGCCGCGCCCGCGCTCTACAGCACCCTGATCGAGGCGGGCTTCCTCGACCCGGCCCTGGAGAAGCAGCTCCGTCGCCTGGGGAGCCCGCTGCAGGGCCACCCGGATCGCAAGCGCTGCCCCGGCGTCGAGATGAGCACCGGCTCCCTCGGCCAGGGGCTCTCGGTGGCGAACGGGATGGCGCTCGCCGCGCGGCACAACCACGGCGGCTACCGCGTCTACTGCATCATGGGCGACGGCGAGGTGCAGGAGGGCCAGGTCTGGGAGGCGGCGATGACGGCCGCGCACAACGGCCTCGACAACCTCTGCGCGGTGGTCGACTACAACGCCCTGCAGATCGACGGCAACATCTCGCAGATCAAGTCGCCGATCGAGCCGCTCGCCGACAAGTGGAAGGCCTTCGGCTGGAACGTGATCAACGTCGACGGCCACGACATCATCGACCTCTGCAACGCCTTCGACCGCGCTCGCCAGGTGGTGGGGCGGCCGTCGATGATCGTCGCCCACACCATCAAGGGTCACGGCGTCTCCTTCATGGAGGGCGTGATCGAGTACCACGGCTCGACGCTGAGCGAGGACGAGGTGCGGCGCGCCCTCGCCGAGCTGGAGGCAGGCGCATGAAACCCAAGGCCCACCGCGTCGTCTACGGCGAGACGCTGGCCCGCCTCGGCGGCGAGCTCCCCGAGATCGTCGTCCTCGACGCGGACCTCTCGAAGTCCACCAAGACCTCCACCTTCGCCAAGGCCTACCCCGGCCGCTTCCACGACATGGGCATCTCCGAGCAGGACATGCTCTCGACGGCGGCCGGCCTCGCCGTGGCGGGGATGATCCCCTTCGCCTCGAGCTTCGCCATCTTCGCCACCGGGCGCGCCTGGGAGCAGCTGCGCAACTCGGTCTGCTACCCGAACCTCAACGTCAAGCTGGTCGCCACCCACGGCGGCATCACCGTCGGCGAGGACGGAGGCAGCCACCAGGCGATCGAGGACCTCGCGCTGACTCGCGTGATCCCGAACCTGCGCGTGATCGTGCCGGCGGACGCGCCGGAGACGGCGCAGGTGATCGACGCGATCGCGCGCGCGCCGGGGCCGTTCTACGTCCGCCTGCCCCGCGGCGAGGGCGCCGAGGTGAGCCCGCCGGGGTATCGCTTCGAGCTGGGCCGCGCCCCCGTCCTCCGCGAGGGGAGCGACCTGACGCTGGTCGCCTGCGGGCTGATGGTGGAGGTCGCGCTGGCGGCCGCGAAGCTGCTCGCTGGGAGCGGGCTCGAGGCGCGGGTCCTCAACTGCTCCTCGCTGAAGCCGATCGACGCAACGGCGCTGGAGCGCGCGGCCCGCGAGACGGGGGCGCTCGTCACCCTCGAGGAGCACAGCGTGATCGGCGGGCTCGGCTCGGCGGTCTGCGAGGTGGTGAGCGGCGTCTGCCCGGTGCCCGTCCTCCGCCTCGGGCTCAACGACGTCTTCGGCCAGAGCGGCAGCGCCGAGGAGCTGATGGTCCACTACGGGCTCACCCCCGAGGGGGCGGCCGAGCTCGGCCGGCGGGCCGTCGCGCAGAAGCGCGGCGTGGCGGCGGCGCCCGCGCCGGTCCCGGCCGCGCGCGTCCCGGCCTGAGCTCGCGGGACACCGCGATCGAGGCGCGATGAAGGGCGCAGCGCTCCTTGGTAGACGGCCTCCGGGGATCGCCCCTCCCCCCGGCGCTGCGCGCCTTCGCCCACCACCCTTGATCGAGGCGCGATGAAGGGCGCAGCGCTCCTTGGTAGACGGCCTCCGGGGATCGCCCCTCCCCCCGGCGCTGCGCGCCTTCGCCCACCACCCCTCAGCTACGGGATCAGTTCTTGGTGATCGCGAGCGAGTAGCTGCCGACCTCCGAGGGCGACCAGGAGTCGACGACCAGGATCCAGTCGCCGTCCTGCGCTGGCGCCAGGGTCAGGCTCTCCGGCTGGCCGACGCCGATCACGTCGGAGGCGTGCCCGGCGCAGGCCGCGTTCACCGCGCTCGCCTCGCAGGCGGTGGCGGCGGGGAAGGCGTACAGCGCCGGGTCGAAGCCGGCCTCGGGCTGCACGGTCACCTGGTAGCTGGCGCCGCCCTGCAGCTGGACGCGGTGGTACGCCTGCGGCCCGCTCCAGGGCCCGAGCGCGCTCCCGCAGCTGATGCCGGCGAGGTCGTTCTTGAGCGGCCCGGTGTCGCCAGACGCGAGCCCGGTCCCGCTCACGAGGCTGAGCGCCTGCGGGCTGGAGCAGGCGCCGTTCGTCGGCGGGGTGTGCTCCCGGATGGTGAGGCTGAAGGGACCGCCCTGCGCGGTCCCGTCGACGGCGATCACGAACGAGCCGGCCACGGGCGGGGTGAAGAGCAGCCCGCCGCTCTTGCCCGCCGGCACGCTCAGCGACGCGCCGCTGAGGCCGCCGCTGCCGCAGTCGATGGGCAGCGTCTGGCAGCTCCCGCCGATCGCGAGCACCGCCGGGAAGCCTGGCTGCAGCAGCAGCTCGTAGGGGACCTGCTTCAGCTCGAGCTGGTAGTAGGCCTGCGGGGCGACCAGCGGCGGCAGCGCCCCGCAGCGGACCTGCGCGCCGCGATCATTGAGGTAGGCGCCCGTGTCGCCGGTCGTGCTCGCCTCGCCGCTCGGCAGCGCGAGGGGAGTCGCCGCGGAGCAGGTCATCCCTGCCGGCGGGCTGAAGACCTCCACCTCGAGGGTGAAGCTCCCCGCCGCGTCGGGATCGTTGCTGTCCACCGCGAGCAGGTAGGTGCCGCTCTTCGGCGGAGAGAAGGCCGTGCTCGCTCGCCCGCCGGCCGGCACGGCCCCCAGCACGGTCCCGGTCAGCCCGGAGCAGTCCGCCTCCAGGTTGGCGGGCTTGCAGCCCGCGGCGTTGCTCGCCAGGTAGAGCGACGCGGTGAAGCTCGGGCTGAGCGAGAGGCGATACCAGAGCCCCTCGGTGAGGCTGACGGTGTAGTAGACCTGGGGCCCCGAGAGCGCCGGCGCGAGGCCGCAGTGGAGCTGGGTGTCCCACTCGTTCTTGGCGCCGAGCGTGCTCGCCTGCAGCGTCGCCGAGCCGCCCGCCAGGGCGAGCGGCTGCGCCCCCGTGCAGACCGCGTTCGCGGGCGCGGCGAACCCCTCGACGGTCAGCGCGAAGGTGCCCTTCTCCGCGGGCGCGGCGCTGTCCACCGCGAGCACGTACTCGCCGGCCACCCCCGGGGTGAAGAAGAGCGCGCCGCTCGCCCCCGCGGCGACGCGCGCGAGGCCTCCGGTGGCCCCGCCCGAGCCGCAGTCCGTGTCGAGCGTGGCCTGCCCGCAGGCCGACCCGAGGTAGAGCGCCGCCGCGAAGCTCGGCGTGAGCTCGACCCGGTAGGTGGTGCCGGCGACCAGCGCGACGCGGTAGTACCGCTGGGGCCCGACGAGCCCGCTCGCCTCGCCGCAGCGGACCCCTCCGGCGTATTCGTTCGAGGCGCCCTCGGTCGTCCCCTGCACCGCGGCCTTGCCGTCGACGAGCGGCAGCGGCGCGGCGCCCAGGCAGCGGTCGCTGCCGGGGGTGACCAGGTCGGCGCCGCCCTCGGGGACGAGCCCCGCCTCCGGGAACTGGAACTGGCGCTCCCTGCCGACGTCGCGCGGGCCGTCGGACCGCGAGGGGCTGCCATCGCAGGCGAGCTGGGTGAGCGCGAGCGCAGGGAGGAGGAGCAGCAGCAAGAGGCGCACGGGCCGAGTCTAGCCCGCCGGCGGCAGGCGCACCAGGCTGACGACTGTCGTGTGTCGTGGCTCACGACCCGAGCGCGGTCGGTGGTATGCTCCGCGAGGGAGCGAGCGATGTCGGGCCTGCCGCGCACCATCCTCCACGCGGACATGGACGCG
>JAKLHH010000633.1 GCA_022710245.1 Myxococcota bacterium | reverse complement strand
GACCCCTCGATGCGCGTGCCCAGGATCTCGGTGGCGAGGTCGGCGACGCGGGTGAGCTCGCGGGTGTTGCCGAGGTCGTTGAGCAGGCGGCGGGCGTCGTACTGGATCGGGTTGGAGCGGATATAGGGCAGGGTCGCGGCGAGCCCGGCGGTGGCGAGCGCGGCGCCGATCAGGGCGATGGTGCGGGGGCAGCGCCGGACCAGCCAGGCGAGCGGCGCGTCGTAGGGAAGCCCGTGCAGGCGCAGGCGCTGGAAGATGCCGCTGCCGTGGGCGCGGAACGGCGCCACCCGATCGGCGACGAGCAGCGTGCCGGGCAGGACGAGGTAGGTCGCGATCCAGCAGAGCAGCATCCCGGCGGCGCCGATCAGCGCGAAGTGCTTGAAGGCGCGGAAGGCGGTGACGCCGAGCGAGCCGTACGCGGCCGCCGCCGCCACGGCCGCGGTCAGCGTCGGCAGCCAGGTGGTGCGGGTGGCGATGCGCGCGGCCTCTCCGGGGGCCTGCCCCTGGCGGCGCTCCTCGAAGTAGCGCGCCATGTAGATGATGCCGAAGTTGATGCCGTTGCCGACCACGATGGAGAAGAGGAAGCCGGTCGCCATGTTGAGGTGACCGATGGCCAGCTCGGTGAGGGCGAAGGTCCAGCTGACGCCGATGGCGATGGTGAGCCCCAGCGTCCAGAGCGCGCGCAGGCGCATGAAGAAGAGGAGCGTCACGCCGAGGACCAGCAACGAGCCGAGCATGCCGACGTGGATGAGGTCGTTGCGGACCGCGCCGTACTCCGCGTTCTGGGTGAAGAGCTCGCCGCAGAAGCTCACCTTGATGCCGCGGTGCTCGGGGCGCGAGCTCACCGGGTCGACGCTGGCGCGGATGCGTCGCATCGCCTCGGTGCCCGCGGTCAGGTCCCCCGCCGCGACGGAGGCGCGCGCCATCACCACCAGCGCGCGGCCATCCTTCGACTGGTAGTAGCCATCCTTGAAGCGGTCGGCCTCGGCCTGCTGGCCGAGGAACTCGCGCCGGATCCGCTCCATGTTGATGGGCGCGGGCGGCGCGTCGTCGATGAGCGTGCCCGCGCGCTTGCCGACCTCGTAGTCCCAGCGCGCCTGCACCTGGTCGAGGAGCTTCTCCAGCTGGGCGAGCTTCGGAAAGAGCATCGCCCGCGGCAGGACGAAGGCGCGCGACTCCTGGATGCCGCTCTCGGCGGAGATCACCCAGGGCGGACCGACCGCCCGCAGCGCCGGCACCAGCGCGTCGGCGAGGCGCCGCAGCCTGGCGTTGTCCTCGCCCTCGAGCACCACGAACGCGTTGACGTTGGAGTGGGTCAGGCGCTGCAGGCGCTCCAGCTCGACGACGCTCGCCGAGTGCTCGGGGAGCAGGTGCTCGAAGCGGGTGAGCAGCTTCAGGCGCGCGGCGATCGGCAGGCAGACGGCCAGCGTGAGCAGGCCGAGGGCGACGAAGACCAGAGGCCGGCGGACCTGCGCCCGCGCCACCACGTCGAGCGCTGCCTCGAACCAGTGCCGCCGCGGCGGCGAGGGAGGGGGAGCCTGCATTCTTGTGCACAATCAACTACCTCAGGGGTCGAGGTTTGACAAGTAACCGGCGAGCCTGCCGAGCCTGCCGGCGGGGCGGGCACGAGGAGGGTCCGCGGTCGGGTGCACCACTGTCTCCGGACCGCGAGCCGCGCTCAGGCTGCGCGGGCTTGCGCGCTCCCGCCGCCTCCTCCTCGGCGTCGGCGTCGGCCTCGCTGCGCCGTCGAGGGCGCAGCCACCGACGCGCTCCTTGACCTTGGTCCGGGTTCCCCACCAGCTGCTCGCCGTGGCGAAGTGATGCCGTGCGAGGGTGCAAGCAGTCGTCGTCCGATCAGGACACGCCACGGACGGCGTCCGCGAGGGCGACGAATTCTGGCCAGCGTTTCGGGTCGACCCAGCTCGCCAGCGGGGGCGTCGACTGGACATATCGCTCGAGTCGCTGCTCTTGGGCGACGGTCCACTGTTTGCGCTGGACAGACCGCATGAAACCTCGCAGCGAGCGCTCGCATCCGGTCAGCTCAGACTCGCACAACAGGTCCGCATGCGATGCGAAGTCGCGCCAGCGATCGGGCGCTCTCCACACGAGCCGGTCGAGCATACGTGCGAGCGTGAATTCTATGCCAGTGACGTCCTCCAGAACGGGCAGCTGGCAGATCCAGAGCGCGAGGAGTTCGTCATCCCTGATCTGAGGCACCTCGACGCGGGGGAAGTTGCGCAGCAGCGGGAGCTGCTGCTCGCGTCGCTTGAAGGCTTCTGGTGTCATCACCATGACCAGCCGGAACTGCTGCGTCGGGTCGCTCGCGAGCTCGACGCAGTAGGCGGGAAATCGCCGCGCGGGATCCCACGAGTCGTCCCGATCGAGCTCCGCCCCGAAATCCGAGATGACACAGATGCACCTCGAGTCGACGGCCGCGTAGGTGACCACTGCCTCGCCTCTCCAATCTACCTCTCCTCCTCCGTGGTAGTTGTCCACGTTGAAACCGAAGTGGCGGAGCTCGGCAGGCCCACTTGTGCGGAGCCGCTGACCCCAGCTCGTGATGAGCGCATGTCGCCCGCAGCCATGAGACCCGAGGATAGCGGCGCCGGGCGACTGCGCGAGCAGCCGATCGAGCTCCTGGAGCCCTCCGTGCCGGTCCATGTACGCGGCTGGCATTGCTGAGACAAAACGACAAGGAACACCAGCACGACACATCCGATCGACCACTGCGCAGAACGCCTCATCGTCGGTGACGAGGCCCTCCGCGTACGTGGTCGCAAATGACGCGAGCCTTCGGAGGCTGGCAGCGGTGAGGCTCCCGAGCAAGGTGTCGACATCGATCGTGTTTGGCAGCTCGAGGGCCCAACGTCGCGCCCAGACCGAGTTGAGCTTGATGTCCTCGGTGGAGGCTTCCTCCCCAAGCCGTGCGGCGATCTGCTGCCAGTAGCCGACAGTGTCGGCAAACCATGGCGCGACATCGTCGGGCGCGAATGCCACCTCCGCAACCCGATCTCCGTGCCGGGCAAGCAGAGCACGCAATAGGTCGGTAGATGACAGTCCAGTCGAGGGCTCGCGCCAAGCGAGGTCGGGCTCGCCCCAAGGATCGCGCTGAAGCTCCGCTGCCGCCGCGCAGAAGTGCGCGTGGCGCTGGATTCGCTCGCGGCGCAGCACCGCAGCGAGATTCAGCGTGCTTCGCGCGGGGACATCACACCGGGCGAGCAACTCGTGAAGACGTGGAGATGTCCGGTGCAGGAGCGGATGATGGACCCCGTGTTCGCAGCTCATCGACGAGAAATGAACTACCGAAGGGTTGCGAGGTCAAGACAGGCGGTGGAGGCGGTGGCTGACCCATGGGCTGCTCCTGACCTCGCTGAGCCTCCCCGAGCGCGTGCGCAGGCCTCGAAGACTCCGAGCCGTCGATTGGGGAGTTCGTCCGAACCAGAATGGGCCTCCGAAAGCCAGAGGCGTAGCGGCAGCGAGGAAGAGGATACTGGCGAGCTACTGCGGCCGCAGCCCCAGGTGCTGCTCGATCCGCTCGACCCGCTCGCGGAGCTCCTCGTGCTCGTGCCGGTGCTCGCCGAGGAGCGCGTTGTCGATCCGCCGCCCGAGGAGCTCGAAGCCCTGGTGCATCTCTCCACGCACCGCCTCGAAACCTCGGTGCGTCTCGGCCTGCAGCTCGTCGAGGCGAGCGTTGGTCTTCCTCACCTCGTCGCGGATCTCCTGCAGCACGTGGATCGTCAGGTCGGCGATCTCTGGCTTGTCTGACATGTGCGGCTCCTCTCTCGATTGTAGCTGGGCCGTCTCACCGTGGCCTGGCTCGGGCACCGGCAGGCCAGGCCGGGCTCAGGCCGCCTTGGCCGCGGGCTTGCGCGCGCCCGCCTCCTCCTCGGCGTCGGCCTCGGTCCGCGCGGTGGAGGGTGCGCTCGCCTTGACGCGCTCGAGGATCGCCGCGACCAGCCGGTCCCGCTGCTCCGGGTGGGCGGCCAGCCACTGCGCCGCCGCGCTCCGCCCCTGGCCAAGCTGGGTGTCGGCCACGGCGAACCAGCTCCCGCTCTTCTTCACCAGGTCGTGGGCGAGCCCGAGGTCGATGATCTCGGCCTCCCGGTAGACCCCGCGCCCGTAGATGATGTCGAACTCCGCCTCCTTGAACGGGGGCGCGAGCTTGTTCTTCACCACCTTGACCTTGGTGCGGTTACCCACCACCGCCTCGCCCTCCTTCACCGCGCCGATGCGGTGGATGTCGAGCCGCACCGAGGCGTAGAACTTGAGCGCGGTGCCGCCGGTCGTGGTGAGGTTCGAGCCGTAGGTGACGCCGATCTTCTGCCGCGTCTGGTTGATGAAGAGGATGGCGGTCCCCGAGCGGTAGGCGGCGCCGGTCAGCTTGCGCATGGCCTGGCTCATCAGGCGCGCTTGCAGCCCCATGTGGGAGTCGCCCATCTCCCCCTCGATCTCCGCGCGCGGCACCAGCGCCGCCACCGAGTCGATCACGACCAGGTCCACCGCCCCGCAGCGGACCAGGTGGTCGGCGATCTCCAGCGCCTGCTCGCCGCAGTCGGGCTGGCTGACCAGCATCTCGGCGATCTTCACGCCGAGGTCCTTCGCGTAGTTCACGTCGAGGGCGTGCTCGGCGTCGATGAAGGCGCAGACCCCGCCGCGCCGCTGCACCTCGGCGATGGCGTGCAGCGCGAGGGTGGTCTTGCCCGAGGACTCCGGCCCGTAGATCTCGATCAGGCGGCCGCGCGGCAGCCCGTTCACCCCCAGCGCGAGATCGAGGGTGAGCGAGCCCGAGGAGAAGGTCTCCACCTCGGCGGCGATGCTCCCCTCGCCGAGCGTCATGATCGCCCCCTTGCCGAACTGCTTCTCGATGCCGGCCACGGCCGCGCCGATCGCCTTCATCTTCTCGGTCAGCTTTCCCATGATGTTCTCCTCCTTGGCGCCGGTCGGCGCCGGGTCAGGTCGTGCTCCCCCGCCGCGGGCGGGGGCGGTGCGTGGAGCGGTCCCTTCATCGCGGAGCGTCCGGAGGACGCGAGCAGGGCGAAGTCGCCCCTCGTCGCGGAGCGTCCAGAGGACGCGAGCAGGGCGGAGTCGCCCCTCGTCGCGGAGCGTCCGGAGGACGCGAGCAGGGCGGAGTCGCCCCTCGTCGCGGAGCGTCCAGAGGACGCGAGCAGGGCGAGGTCGAGCGGCGCTGCATCGGTGCGCCCCAGAGCGGTACGGCGGTCGTGCGTGGCCGCCGCGACCAGGACCTCGTGCGTGGCCGCCGCGACCAGGACCTCGTGCGTGGCCGCCGCGACCAGGACCTCGTGCGTG
>JAKLHH010000632.1 GCA_022710245.1 Myxococcota bacterium | reverse complement strand
TCGGGGTCGCGATCACCTTCTTGCGCAGGCCGACGATCCCCGCCGACTCGGGGTCCGGGCACTTGTCGAAGAACCCGGTGCTCGCGTCTCCGGCGACGCAGTCCGGATCGTTGATCGCGCCCCAGACGTCGAAGCGCGTGTCGCGGTTCGAGGTGGCCAGCTCGTCGAGGCCGAGGTTCAGGTTGAACGGCGGCTGCGGCATGATCAGGCTGAAGAGCCGCTCGCCGCCGAAGGTGCTCTTGAACCAGACGTCGCTGCCGCGCGCCTGCTGCGGCGTGAGCGCCGCCCGCTTCACCTGCGTCGAGGGCGCTTCAGGTTCGAGATCGCAACCGCCGAGCATGACCATCGCCGCCCCGACCATCGCCGGCATCGCCGGGAACCACCACCTTCGCTGCACCATGAGACCCTCCTGGATGTTCTTGCCCCCCTCGAACGCTGCCCCTTGCGCCGTGCCGCGAGGCATGCGCGATGCCAGCTGCACCGCGGGCGTCGAGGCCGGCGGCCCGGGGAGAATTTGCCTTTCATCGCGGAGCCTCCGCAGGAGGCGAGCAGGGCCAATCGCGGGTCTGGCGCGGGCGCGCCCCGCGCGACCCAGCTCACAGCGCGCGACCTGACCCGACGCGCTGCGTGACTTCGCGCTGCTCGCCCCTCCGGCGCGAAGGGGGCTGGGCGAAGGAGCGACCTACTCGACCTCGATCCGCAGCCGCGGGTGGATCTGCTGGAGCGCGTCCAGCTGCCGCGGGTCGACGGTGAGCCCGGTGAGGATGAGCTCCTCGAGCTCGGCCAGCCCCATCAGCGGCGAGAGGTCGGTGACCCGGGTGGTGCCGAGGTTGAGGCCACGCAGCCCGGTGAGCCGCGCCAGGGGACGCACGTCCTCCACCGGGCAGCCCTGGAGCACCAGGGTCCTCAGGGTGGTCAGCTGCGCCAGCGGCTCGAGGGAGCGGACCTGCGGGACGCTGACCAGCCGGAGCGCCTCGAGGCAAGGGGCGCGCGCGGCCCAGGAGAGGTCCTCCGAGGTGAGCGCCGCGTGGTAGAAGCCGACCAGGGTCGCCCGCGGCACGCCGCTCACGATGCCCGGGTCGATCCGATCGCCCTTCACCAGGAGCCAGACCGGGTCGTGGATGGTGGAGAGCACGTCGAGGACGGGGAGGATCCTGGACTCGCGGCGGGGCAGGCCGAGCGCCTGCGCGACCTGGAGCATGCCCCAGAGGATGACGGCCGCCGGCCGGCGCAGCTCGCCGGCGTCGACCTCCTGCGTGCTGACCCGCAGCACTCCCCCGGACAGCTCGATCCGGGTGCAGTCGAGGAGGTCGATGATCGCCCAGCGGACCGGCTCGAGCGCGAGGAGCTGCACCAGCGGCTCGCTGGCGTCGCCGCGGACCGCCACGGCGCGGTCGAAGATCTCGTCGCCGGTCTGCAGGTCGTTCTTGAGCCAGCGGCCGAGGACGCCCTCGCGCGCGAAGCTCGCCTCGATCGGCAGGTCGTGGTCGATCGCGCCGAGCGCGTGCGTGTACGAGTGGTGGTGCCCCTCGGCGCAGACGCTCCGCTCCTCGACGGTCTGCAGGTGGAGGCCACGCTCGATCAGCGCGGCCGACGACTTGCCCGCGTGGCACGGGGCGCAGAGCTGGAGCCCGCCGTGGGGCATCGCCTCGCCAGCGAGCTCCTGGCCACAGAGCGCACAGAACAGCGTCTGGTCACGATAAGCCATGGGGACCCCACTCCGCTGACGCGCCGACCACGGTAGCAAGGCCGCGCGGCGCGAGTCCAGGGCGCCAGCGCGCGGGGTGATGTATCGGGCCCACGCGGTCCGAGGACCAGCGGCGGTCTTCGGCGGCGGGAAGGCGACTCGCAGCGCCGCGTATCACCGTAGCAGTATCACCACAGCAACCAGCGAGGTCCCATGTCGAGCAGCTGCCAAGAGCGCACCTCCCGGCGGCCGGCGCGATCACGCGCGAGCGGCGGTCCCCTCGTCGCGCTCGGCGTGCTCGCCGTGCTCGGCGTGCTCCTCGCTGCAGCCCCCGCGCGGGCCGAGGGCGACCCGCCCGTGGTGGCGGTCTTCGACCTGCAGCCGCAGCGAGTGCGGCTCGCTCCGGCCGTGGTCGCCAGCCTGAGCGACCTCCTGGCCGCGCGGCTCGCGTCGACCGGCGCCTACCGGGTCGTGCCTCGCGACCGCCTGAAGCGGGCGCTCCGCGAGCAGCAGCGGGCCTCTTACCAGGACTGCCACAGCCAGAGCTGCCAGATCGAGCTGGGCCAGGAGCTCGCGGCGCAGAAGTCGCTCGCCAGCCAGGCGCTCAGGCTCGGCGGCAGGTGCGTGGTCACCGTCAGCCTCTTCGACCTGCGCCGGGCCACGACCGAGCGGGCAGCGACGGCCGAGGGCGGCTGCAGCGAGCAAGGCCTGCTGGCCTCGATCAAGATCGCGGTGGAGAAGCTCGTCGGGACCCCGGGGACCGCGGGGACCACCGGGACCTCAGGGACCTCCGGGGGCAGCGCGGCCGTGCCAGGCGAGCGCACGACAGCTCGGCGAGCCCGCGCGCGAGGCGCCACGCCCTCGACCACCACCTGCTGGGACGCCAGCGACCCCGGCTGCCGCCGCACGCGCGATGGTCAGCGGCCGATGGACCGCGCGGCCTTCTCCCGCTTCCTCGCCCAGGTCGCCGCGGTCCGCTTCGAGTTCCCCAGGGTCGATCGCGTCCGCGCCTTGATCGCCAGGCACTACCTGACCAGCCAGCAGCTGGTCGCGCTCCTCGACGAGTTCGAGCACGCGCGCCTCAGGCTGCAGGTGATCAAGGCCTGCGCCTCGCACCTGGTCGATCCGGAGAGCGGCCTCGAGCGACTCGCGGCGAAGCTCGCACCGTGGACGGACCTCCAGGCCGCGGCAAAGGAGGCGCTCTCCAGGCAGACGGCCGCCCCCTGATGGGCCCTCCCCCGGACCTGTGATACGAGGTCGCGCTCAGACGAGCTCGGCCGTGTCCGCGGGGTAGCAGCCGAGGAACTTGTACGAGATGGTCCGCTCGCGCAGCTCGGCCAGCACGCGCTCCACGCGCGGGTCCTCGGCCGATCCCTCGAGGTCCAGGAAGAAGACGTAGTTCCCCAGCTCGGACCGCAGCGGCATGGAGGCGATGCGCGAGAGGTTGATGTCCGCCTCGGCGAAGAGCTGGATGACGCGGTGGAGCCGGCCCGCCTCGTGCGCGACGGCGAAGATGATCGAGCACTTGTTCCCCTCCACGCGCTCGCCGCCTCGCCTGAGCAGCAGGAAGCGGGTGGCGTTGAAGGGCCCGTCGTCGATGCTCTCCTTGAGGACCTCGAGGCCGAAGAGCTCCGCGCTCAGGCGACTGGCGATGGCCGCCGCCGCGCTCGGGTTCTCGCGCGCGAGCATGCGGGCCGCGCCTGCCGTGTCGTAGAAGGGCCGCGGCTCCAGCTTGTTGCGGCTGAGGAACCCGCGGCACTGGGCCAGGGCCTGCGGGTGCGAGTAGACCATGCGGAGCTCGCGATAGTCGGTCCCCGGCACCGCGAGCAGGCAGTGGTGCACCGCGACGCGGGCCTCGGCGATCACCGTGAGGGGCGTCGTGACCAGGAGCTGGTTGACCCCGGTCACCACGCCCTCGAGGGAGTTCTCGACGGGGACCACCCCGAGGTCGAAGTCGCCTCGCTCCACGCCCTCGAAGACCTCGAGGAACTCGCGGCACGGCACGTAGGCGCCCCCGGGGACGAGCCGACGCGCCGCGAGCTCGCTGTACGCGCCGTGCTCGCCCTGGAAGGCGACGAGCTTGCGATGCTCCCCCTGCAGGCGCCGGCTCTCGGCGGCGATCTGCCGCAGGACGGCCTCGCTGAACTCCTTCTGCACCAGGTTCAGGCTCAGCCGGGTCGCCGGCACCGGCTCGGCGCCGACGGGGCCAGGCTCGCCCTCGCCCTCGCCGAGCTCCCTCCCGCGCAGGGCCAGACCGAGTCGCTCCTCGAGGAGCGCCAGCAGCTCGAGGTCGATCTTGTCGACGCGTCTCTTGATCTCTTCCGGCTTCATGCTGGCCCTCCCGGGTCTTGGGTGTCGCTCCGAGCTTGCTCCAGGAACGCGCGCAGCGCCCGCACGCGCCCCACCAGCCTCGCGAACTGCGCCGGCAGCAGCGCCTGGTCGGCGTCGCAGAGCGCGCTGGCCGGATCGTGGTGGACCTCGATGGTCAGGCCGTCGGCGCCCGCGCTGGTCGCGGCCAGGCTCATCGGCTCGATCAGCGAGGGGCGCCCCGTGCTGTGGGTCGGATCCACGATCACGGGCAGGTGCGAGAGCTCCTTCACGGCGGGCACCGCGCTCAGGTCCAGGGTGTTGCGCGTGTACTTCTCGAAGGTGCGGATGCCGCGCTCGCAGAGGATCACGTTCGGGTTGCCCTCGCTGAGCACGTACTCGGCGCAGTTCAGCCACTCCTCCAGCGTCGAGTACATGCCGCGCTTGAGGAGCACCGGCCGATCGACCCGCCCCACCTCCTTGAGCAGCGAGAAGTTCTGCATGTTGCGCGCGCCGATCTGCAGGACGTCGGCGAACTCCGAGACCCACGACACGTCGCGGGGGTCGATGACCTCGGTCACCACCGGGAGCCCGGTCTCGCGGCGGGCCTTCTCGAGGATCTGCAGGCCGCGGAGCCCGAGCCCCTGAAAGGCGTAGGGCGAGCTGCGCGGCTTGAAGGCGCCGCCGCGCAGGAGGTCCGCGCCAGCCTCCTTGACGGCCCGCGCGATGATCAGCGTCTGCTCCTCGCTCTCGACGGCGCAGGGGCCGGCGATGATGACCAGCCCGCGCCCGAGCTCCACGGACCCCACCTGGATGGTGGTGCGCTCCGCGGGGCCGGTCCCGGCTGAGTGCTCCTTCGACCAGCGTGCCTTGCCCTTACCCACCATGGCCTGGCTCCGAGTTGGCTGTCCGAGAATACGGCCGCCGGAGTGTAGCTCACTCCACCGCCGCAGGGGAGGTCAGGTGTACAAGGCGCTGCTGATGGCGGTCGTCGACGTGGCGCCAGGGATCCGGCGCCACCGTCGTCATCGTCGGCCCCGCGACGCCAGGCGCATGAGCAGCGATGCTCGAGACGGACGATTCGCGCGGCAGCGTCGTTGACGCAGATCGCCTGGCTGGCGATAGTCACCACGATCACCAAGCTCTGCAGCAGCAAGAACGTCTGCGTCGCCTGCAAGTCGGCCTCGGACTGCCTCGGCAAGCTCGGCTGCGACAGCGCCGGCGCCTGCGCCTCCTGCACCAGCGACCAGGACTGCAAGGACGCCTTCCTGGGCAACCCGCTGACCTACCGCTGCCAGTGAGGCGCCACCGAGTG
>JAKLHH010000631.1 GCA_022710245.1 Myxococcota bacterium | reverse complement strand
TCGCTGGTCATCACGCCGAAGTTCGTCGGGCGGCGCGACCTCATCGAGCGCTGCGTGGTGACGCTCGCGGGCGAGCGCGGCCTGCTCCTCGTGGGCGAGCCGGGGACGGCCAAGTCGATGCTCTCCGAGCTGCTGGCGGCGGCGATCTCCGGGACCAGCGCGCTCACCGTGCAGGGCACGGCGGGCACCAGCGAGGAGCACCTGCGCTACGGCTGGAACTACGCGCTCCTCATCGCCAAGGGGCCGCACCCCGAGGCGCTGGTCCCCTCGCCGGTGCTCTCCGCCATGCGGCGCGGCGCGCTGGCGCGCGTCGAGGAGGTGACGCGCTGCCTCCCCGAGGTGCAGGACGCGCTGGTCTCCATCCTCTCCGATCGGCGCCTCGCCGTCCCCGAGCTGAGCGGGGAGGTGGCCTTCGCGCGGCCGGGCTTCAACGTGATCGCCACCGCGAACCTGCGCGACCGAGGCGTCTCGGAGATGTCGGCCGCGCTCAAGCGTCGCTTCAACTTCGAGACGGTGGAGCCGATCCCCGACCTGGCCCAGGAGACCGCGCTGGTGAAGCGGCAGGCCGAGGCGGCGCTGGCGCGGGTGGGCGAGCCGCTCCAGGTGGACGACGCGGTGCTGGAGGCGCTGGTCACCGCCTTCCGCGATCTGCGCGCGGGCCAGTCCGTCGAGGGCTGGGCGGTGGAGAAGCCAGCCACCGTGATGAGCACCGCGGAGGCGGTGGGGGTGGCGAGCTCGCTCGGGCTGCAGGCGAGCTTCCTGCCGTCGGAGAAGGACGTCCTCTCCTCGCTGCCGGGCTACCTCCTCGGCGTGGTGCTGAAGGATGAGCCGAAGGACCGCGGCCGGCTCCTCGCCTACTGGGACGGCGCGGTGAAGCGGCGCGCCGAGGGCGGCGCGCGGCTGTGGAAGCGGCTCCACGAGCTGCGCGCGGTGCTGGAGAGCGCATGACCCGGGGGCGCGGGGCGGCGGCGCGCGAGGGGGCGGGCGCGCTCCCCTCCTTCGAGGAGGTCGCGGAGGCCCTCGCCGGGAGCAAGGCCCCGGCGCTGATCGGCGTCCGCCACCACTCGCCCGCCTGCGCGGCCGCGGTGCCGCCGCTCCTCGACGCGCTCGCCCCGACGCGCCTGCTCCTCGAGCTGCCGCCCGACTTCGAGCCGTGGCTCGAGTGGGTGACCCACCCGGGCACCGAGGCGCCGATCGCACTCGCCGGCGGCCGCGCTGGCCGCGAGGACCTCTGCTTCTATCCGTTCGCGGACTTCTCGCCGGAGCTGGCCGCGCTGCGCTGGGCTCGACGCAAGAAGGTCCCGGTCACGGCGATCGACCTCCCGGTGGGCTCCATGGCGCGCGCCGAGGCCCGCCTCGGCGGCGAGCGCTGGCGTCCGTTCGGCGAGGAGGCGGCGGAGCACGACGGCCGTACGCTGATCGGCGAGCTGCTCCGCCGCGTCGGCGCCGACGGCGTCGAGGAGCTCTGGGATCGCCTGGTCGAGGTGCGCGCGCAGGGCGCCACGCCCGAGGCGGTGCGCCGCGCCGCGCTCCTCGCGGGCTGGGCGCTCCGCGTGGACGCCGCGCTCGGGGAGGGGATCTCGCTCGAGGACCTGGCGCGCGAGACGCGCATGCGCGCCTGCATCAGCGAGCACTGCGCTGCCAAGGGGCGCGGGCGGTGCTGCGCGCTGGTCGGCGCGTTTCACGCCGCGGCGCTGCTGCCCGAGCCGCTGCTCCACCAGAGCTGCGAGGCACCAGCTGAGGAGACGAGGGGCGATCGCGGCGAGGTGATCACCTCGCTCATCCCCTACGGCTTCGATCTCCTCGACTCGCGCTCGGGCTACCCGGCCGGGATCCGCGATCCGCTCTGGCAGCAGCGCGCCGTGGAGGCGCTCTCCGGCGGGGGCAGCCTCGAGGACGTGGTGGTGGAGGTGGCGACGGAGGTCTGCCGGGCGCTCCGCGAGCGCGGGCACGCCGCCGGCGTCCCCGACGCGCAGGAGGCCGTGCGGCTCGCCCTCGACCTCGCCCGCCTGCGCGGTCTGCCCGCGCCAGGGCGGCGCGAGCTCCTCGAGGGGCTCGGCTCGGCGCTCGCGCAAGGGCAGCTCCTCGGGCGCGGGCGCTCGCTCGCCGCGGCGCTGGAGACCGTCCTCGTCGGTCACGCGCGAGGGAGCCTCGCCGACGGCACGCCCCGCTCGGGCCTCACCCTGCACGTGCTCGAGCTCCTCAGGGAGCTGCGCCTCCCTGGCCCCGACGACGAGGTCGGTCCGCGCGAGGACGACAGGCGGCTGCGCCTCGACCCGCTCCGCTCCGACCTCGATCGCCGGCGTCAGGTGGCGCTGCAGCGCCTCGCCATCTGTGGCGTCCCCTACGCCACCCTCGAGGAGAGCGAGCTCCAGCGCGAGGCCCTCACCGCGGTCTGGAAGGCGACCTGGTCGCCCGGAGTGGAGGCCTCGCTGGAGATCGCCGGCGCGCGCGGGGTCACCCTGGCGCAGGCGGCGGAGGGCGCGCTCGCCGCCGAGGAGCGGAGGCTGGAGGCCGCGGAGACGTTCACCGCCGCGGCGCGGCTCGAGCTGCTGCAGGCCTCGGCCGAGTGCGGGCTCGCGGCGCGCGTCGGGCGCGGGCTGGCCGGGCTGGCCGGGCCGTTCATGGAGGCGGCGGGCCTCGCCGAGCTGGTCGACGCGCACGCCCTGCTCGAGCGCATCGAGCGCGGCCACGTGCCGGGGCTGATCGGCGCGACGCTCACCGCCTCGCTCCCCGAGCTGCGGCGCGAGCTCCTCGCGGCCTGCGTGCGCTCGGTGGAGGGGATCGCGGGCTCGCAGCGCCCCGAGGACGCTCGCTCGCTCCTCGAGCTGGTGCGCCTCTTCGAGCGGCAGCCAGCCGAGGGCGAGCTCGGCGCCGCGCGGCTCCTCTTCGGGCTCGAGCGCGTGGCCGAGGAGGGCTCGCCGCTGATGCAGGGCGCGGCCGCCGCCGCGCTGGCCACGGCTGGGCGGCGGGAGCCGCGGGCGCTGGGCGTCAGCATGGGCTCCTGGCTCGACGCGAGCGCGGACGACGAGGGCCTCGCCGCTCTGGCGGCGCGCCTGCGGGGCGCCCTGATCGTCGCCGGTCCGCTCCTCGAGGCGAGCCCGACCCTGCTCGCCCCGTTCGCCGACCGCGTCGAGGGGATCGGCGACGAGGACTTCCTGCGACGCCTCCCCGCGGTGCGGGACGGCTTCGAGGCGCTCTCGCCGGCGGCGCGCGGGCGCCTCCTCGAGGTCGTCGCGGAGCGGCTGGGCGAGACGGACGCGGCGCTCGAGTCGACCGCCGAGGACCCGGCGCTGCTCGCGGCGTTCGCCGCCGCCGAGGCCGCGGGTCGGCGGGCGGTGGAGGCGCTGCTCCCGGCGGCGCTCGACGGGGCCGCGGCGCCGGCCGCGAGCACGACCAGCGCACGGCAGGACGAGCCCGCCCGACCGCGGGTTGAAGGCCAGCAGCTCGCGCCACTCGATCGCTGGCGCCTCCTCCTCGGGCGCGAGGCCTCGCGCCTGCAGGGGCCGGCCTGCCGCATGGCGCGCGCGCTCGACGAGCTCTACGGCAGCGGGCGCGGCGAGGGCAGCCGCTCGAGCTCCGGGGGCGGCCGCGAGGAGAGCTTCCCCACCGCGCGCGAGTGGGCCGAGGAGCTCGAGGCGCTCTTTGGCGGCGAGGTGCGCGAGGAGGTGCTCGCGCGCGCCACCGCCGCGGGTCGCGGCGACGCGCTCCTCGAGGTCGACCCCGAGCGCGTGACCCCGTCGATCGAGCTCCTCGAGCACGTGCTCTCGCTCAAGGGCTCGCTCCCCGAGGCGCACCTCGGACGCCTGCGCCGGCTGATCGAGCGCTGCGTCGCCGAGCTGGCTCGCGAGCTGGCGACGCGCATCCGGCCGGCGCTGGTGGGCCTGGCGACGCCGCAGCCCAGCCGGCGGCCGCGCGGGCCGCTCGATCTGCGGCGTACGGTGCGCGCCAACCTGGGCAGCGTGCGGCGCGGGGAGGATGGAGCCCTCACCCTGGTCCCCGAGCACCTCTACTTCCGGACGCGGGGGCGCCGGTCGCTCGACTGGCGGGTGGTGCTCGTCGTCGACGTCTCGGGCTCGATGGAGCCCTCGACGATCTACGCCGCGATGATGGCCGCGATCCTCTCGGGCATCCCGGCGCTCTCGGTCAGCTTCCTCACCTTCAGCACCGAGGTGATCGACCTCAGCGAGCGCGTCGACGACCCGCTCGCGCTCCTGCTCGAGATCAAGGTCGGCGGCGGCACTCACATCGCCAAGGCGCTCCGCTATGCGCGCGAGCTGATCACGGTCCCCAGCCGCACCCTGCTCGTCCTCGTCAGCGACTTCGAGGAGGGCTTCGGTGTCGGCGGGCTCCTCGCCGAGGTGCGCGAGCTCGTCGACGCGGGGGTGACCCCGCTCGGCGTGGCGGCGCTCGACGACCGCGGCCAGGCGCGCTACCACGCGGGCATCGCCGCGGCGGTGGCAGGGGCGGGGATGCCGGTCGCCGCGCTGACGCCGCTCGAGCTGGCGCGCTGGGTCGGTGAGAAGGTGCGCGGCCACGGTCGGGGAGGTGCCGCATGAGCCTCCGTCCACGCCTCGAGCCAGGGCTCCTGGCGGCCATCACCAGCGCGGCGCCAGGGCGGCTGGTGAAGAGCCTGGACAGGGACCCGGCGCAGGCCGAGGCCTGGAGCTGGATCGAGGGCGAGGGCGGCGCCTGGCAGGTGAAGACCGCGAGCGGCGAGACCGTGACGCTGAGCCCGCGCGAGGGCCTCCTCGCCGCGGCGGAGCAGGTGAGCTGCAGCTGCCTCCTCGCGCCCCGCTGCCTCCACCTCCTCGCGGTGCTGACGCGCCTCGAGCTCGACGAGGGCGGGGCCTCGCCGCAGCCAGGGGCCGCGCCGGTGGCCGCGACCGCCGCCCCCGCCGCCACGCTCGTCCTCGAGGAGGAGCAGCGCGCGGCCGCGCGCGGCCTCGGCCGGCTCGGCGCCGGGCTGCTCGAGATGGGCGCCAGCGCGGGCGGCGCCACCGTGCAGGCCGAGCTCCTGCGCGCGATCCACGGCTGCCGCGCGGCCGGGCTCCCGCGCGCGGCGAGCGCCGGGCTGCGCGTGGTCCGCGGGCTCCGTGATCTGCGCGAGGAGCGCCCCGAGTTCTCCCTCACCACGCAGACCGCCGAGCTCCTCGAGCTCCTCGCCGTGACCGCGGCGCTGACCGCGCCGGGCGAGGTGGCGGCGAGCTGGGTCGGGCTCGCGCGGCGCGCCTACGAGGAGATCGGCAACCTGCGCCTGCACGGCCTCTTCAGCGAGCCGGTCATCAGCGGCGCCGGCGCGGCGGGGGTC
>JAKLHH010000630.1 GCA_022710245.1 Myxococcota bacterium | reverse complement strand
TCTGTCGCGCGATGCTGAGCCCGAGGCCGGTCCCCTGCGGCTTGGTGCTGAAGAAGGGACGGAAGAGCTGCTCCTCGGGCTGCGCGGGCAGCCCGGGCCCCGAGTCGTGCACGTTGAAGCTCACCTCGCCGCCGCCGCGACGCACCCCGATCACGACCGGGCCGCCCCGGGCGCCCGGCATCACGCTCGCCTCGACGGCGTTCTGCAGCAGGTTGACGAGCACCTGCAGGAGCTGGTCGGGATCCGCGCGCAGGCACTCGCCGCAGCCCGCGGGATCGGTGACCAGGTTCACCGAGGCGGCCGCGGCCCGCGGCGCGACGATCTGCGCCGCGCGCTGCACCAGCGCGTCGGGATCGCAGGGGAGCCGCCGCGGCTCGCTCGGCCGCGCGTAGTCGAGGAGCCCGTTGACCAGCCGCTCGAGCCGCCCCGCCTCGGAGACGATGGAGGAGGCGCGCTCGTCGTCGGGCCGCCCCTCCCCGATCAGCTGGGCGTTGCCCTTGATGCTGCCGAGCGGCGTGCGGATCTCGTGGGCCAGCACCGCGGCCATCTCGCCGAGCGCGGAGAGCGCCCGGCGCCGCTGCAGCTCGGCCTCGGCGCGCCCCGCGCGGCGCGCGGAGCGATGGAGGAGCACGCCGAGCCCGAGGAGCGCCATCGCGGCGACCCCGGCGAGGGAGACGGTGACCCGCGCCGGGCCGAGGAGGCCGCTCGCGGCGCTGACCGGCACGGTGACGCGCAGCAGGCGGAGCCCGAGCAGCCGGGCCATGACCTCGGGCCGCGGCGGATGATCCCAGCGCTTGAAGTCGGGCGGCGGAGGCGGCGGCGGCTGGTCCTTGCCCTCCGCGCCGTCCTCGCCTGCCCCCGGGTCGGGCCCCTCTGGCTGCGGCCCTCGCTTGCGCTTGCCCTGGAGCGCGTTCACCGCCCGCTGCCACCAGCGCCCGCCGGGGCCTCGCCGCGGAGACCCGGCGACGGGCCGCCAGTACTCGAGGTGGCTGGCGCCGACCAGGCGATGGTGCTGCCCCTGGCCCCGCAGATCGCCCCAGAGCTCGAAGGGCGGGCTCAGCCGGTCCCCGACGCGCGGCCCGCCTCCCCCCGCCTGCACCACGCCGTCCTTGTCGATGACCGCGATCGTGATCCCGTCGGTGGCCATCTCGCCGGCGAGGCGGTTCAGCTGGGCGGGATCGCCGAGCGCGCCGCTCAGCCTCGCCGTGGAGACGAACGCCGCGCCGAGCTCGCTCGCCCGGCTGTAGAGGACGTCCTGCGCCGCGCGGTCCGCGGCGCGATAGCTCTGCAGGGCGGTCAGGCCCAGCCCGATCGCGAGGACGACGCAGATGACGAGCAGGCCGGTCACGAAGCGCTGCACCGCGAGCTCCTCGAGTCTCTGGGTCGCGGCGGCTACCCGCCACCGCCCCACTGCACGTGCGGGGCGCCGCTCCCCTGCGGCTCGACGCCGATTCCGAGCAAGAAAGATACCAGAAGCGGAGGCCTCACCGCGACCCTTGCTCGGGTCGCACCATCTCCCGCGAGCAAGCGACCCGAGGTCTGCTATGGTTCGAGAGCAGGGCGCACCACGCCACGGTCCGGACGCACCACGCCACGGTCCGGACGCACCCCACGCAAGGAGCGCAAGCGGTGCAACTCGCGAAGATCGACCTCTCGGGCATCGGGGCCAGCCTGCGGCAGACCTGGGAGCGGTTGAGCGCGCTCCCGGGCGGGCGACGCCTCTTCGATCGCCTCCTCGGTCTGCTGAACCCCTACACCGGCAGCGTCGATCCGCACTTCCTCGAGCTCCGCCCGGGCTACGCGCGGGTGGCGATGCCGGACCGGCGCGCCGTGCGCAACCACGTGGCGTCGGTGCACGCCATCGCCATGGCGAACCTGGGCGAGATGTCGACGGGCCTGGCGCTGATGACCGGCCTGCCCCGGGGCGCGCGCGCCATCCTGACGAACCTCTCGGTGGAGTACCTGAAGAAGGGCCGCGGCCGGCTCACCGCCGAGTGCGTCTGCGAGCCGCCGACCACCAGCGAGCGCCGCGAGGTGGAGCTGGAGTCCGTCATCCGTGACGACAGGGGCGAGCTCGTCGCCCGCGCCCGCGCGCGCTGGCTCGTGGGTCCGAAGCCATGACCCTTCTCGCCGCCGCGGCCGGTACGCGGCCGAGCCTGCGCACCGCCTTCACGGAGCAGCTCGGCGTCGAGGTGCCCCTCCTCTGCGGCGCGATGTACCCCTGCACGAACCCCGAGCTGGTCGCGGCCGTCTCCGCCGCCGGCGGCCTCGGCGTGGTGCAGCCGATGTCGTTCGCCATCGTGCAGCGACGGAACCTCCGCCAGGCGCTCCGCCAGATCCGGGCCGTGACCGACCGCCCGATCGGCTTCAACGCCATCGTCGAGAAGACGCTCCGCGCCTACACCGAGCAGATGCGGCGCTGGGTCGACATCGCGGTCGAGGAGCGGGTCGGGCTGATCATCACCGCGCTGGGCGATCCGCGCTGGGTGGTGGAGCGCGCGCACGCCGCGGGCATCCCCGTCTACCACGACGTCACCGAGCGGCGCTGGGCGGAGAAGGCGCTCGAGGCCGGCGTCGATGGCCTCATCTGCGTCAACAACCGCGCGGGTGGACACCTGGGGACGCGCTCGCCCGAGGCGCTCCTCGAGGAGCTGGCCGACCTGGGCGTGCCGCTCATCTGCGCCGGCGGCGTCGGCGACGAGGCGGCCTTCGTGCGGGCGCTCTCGCTCGGCTACAGCGGCGTGCAGCTGGGCACGCGCTTCATCGCCAGCCAGGAGTGCGGCGTCCACGCCGACTACAAGCGCGCGATCCTCGGGGCCGAGGAGCGGGACATCGTCCTCACGGAGAAGATCTCGGGCGTCCCGGTGTCGGTGATCCGCACGCCGTACATCGACAGGGTGGGCACGCGCGCGGGCCCCGTGGCGCGCTGGCTGCTGCGTGGTGCGCGCACCAAGCAGCTGATGCGCGGGATCTACTCCCTGCTCTCGCTCTGGCAGCTGCGGCAGGCCTCGCTGCAGGGGATGCACTACAAGGACTACTTCGTGGCCGGCAAGAGCGTCTCGGGGATCCACTCCATCGAGCCCGCGGGCGCCATCGTGCGGCGCTTCGCCGACGCGGTGCGGGCAGCCTCGCTCGCCGGGTGACCTCGCCGGGGCCTCGAGGCTCCGTCGCGGCGACTCATCGACCCGCCTGGAGACGATTCCGCGTCGGTCCGCTCCCCCTCCAACGTCCGCTCGCTTTCGGAGCGCTCGAGCTCGTGCCCTCGGGGACGCGCCAGCGCGGGCAGGGGCGAAGAGCGCGCTGTCACGCGAAACGCCCGCTTCGGTCCCGAGCTCGAGCGCTCCTCGCGCTCGCTCGTCGAGAGTACGACGTTGAGTTGATCTGCGTACCTCGGGAGTGGCAGCGGGTGCGGGCGCAGGCGAAGCCAGCGAGCCAGCTGTCGCGCGGAGCCAGCTAGCGCGCCGAGCCAGCTAGCGCGCCGAGCCAGCTAGCGCGCCGAGCCAGCTAGCGCGCGGAGCGGACGCAGCGGAAGCCGTGGAAGCGGAAGCGCTCGGCCGGCTGCGCGTAGTCGTAGCGGCTGGCCGAGCGGAGGAACTTCGCCGGCACCTCGCCCGAGCCGCCGCGCAGCGTGCGGCCCAGCGTCGGGGTGGACGGCCCCCGCGGGTCGGTCACCTCGGCGCTGCCGAGGTCCTCCTGGAACCAGTCGTTCACCCACTCCCAGACACCGCCCGGCAGGTCGTAGAGCCCCCAGGCGTTCGGGTCCTTCTCGCCGGCTGCGTGGACGGTGCCGCCCGAGTTGGCCGCGTACCAGCCGATCGCGCTCGCGCTGGCGTCCCAGCCGTCGCAGCTGCTGGCCGGGCCGCTGTAGTAGGCAGCCGTCGTCCCCGCACGGCAGGCGTACTCCCACTCGGCCTCGGTCGGGAGCCGGTAGCCGGGGCAGCTGTAGAGGTGCGCGGCGTAGGCCGGCGCCTCGGTGCAGACCGGGTCCTTGTCGCCGCTGCACTGGTAGCAGCCGGCGAGCCCCCGCGCCTGCGAGAGGTGGTTGCAGTAGGCCGCCGCGTCGTGCCAGCTCACCTTGTCGACGGGGCAGTCGCTCCCGCAGTCGAGGAACGAGGCTGGGTTCCAGCCCATCACGTCCTCGAACTGCCCCTGCGTCACCTCCGTCGTCGAGATCTCGAACGGCGTCGTCAGCGTCACGCGGTGCTGCGTCTCCTTGAACTTGCCCGGCTCGCGGCACTGCTCGGTGGCCGGCGAGCCCATGGCGAAGCTCCCCTGGTTCACCGTCACCCAGCTCGCCGGGACGAAGCTGGACCGACTGCTGCAAGCCTGGAGCACCAGCACCGAGACGACCCCTGCCGCGAGCGAGCGATGACGCATGCTCCACTGGTACCGCCTCCCCGAGGCGGCTGTCCAGCCGCAGCCGCTGGCGGGTCCGGACACGCGCCGGTGACGGTCAACCCTGTCGGGGTGGTCAACCGTCCCCATCACGGCGCTCCCGCCCTGTGAGATGGGGTGTCGCCTCTCAGGGGTCAGGTCGAATGTCCCCAGCGCCGCGACCGGGACACACGCCGCAACCGCTCAGGATGTCTGGCCATTACCGCCGCGCCCCGAAGCGCCTCGCCGGGACGGGGGCAGCTGAGGTCAACCGAACACGGCTGCCAGGTCGCGCCTCCTTGGTGCGCTTCCTGCAGTTCCTCGCCTCAACGAACTCGAGGCACCGCATGCGCAACGCACTCCTCGTTCTGGTGGTCCTGGCGACGGCCTGCACCGCGAAGATCGACGTCGACCCGCAGCCGACCACCAAGCCGGACCTGGGGCCGACCTTCCAGACGGATGATGCCGGTCCGACCCCGATCAACGAGCAGACCTGCTCGGGGTGCAAGGAGGACAAGGTCGGCATCGGCGGCGCCCGCGGCTTCACGCCCGCCTCGAACGAGAGCGAGTTCGTCACCCAGGACGCCGACGGGGCGCTGGTGATCGACAACAAGCTCGGCGGCAAGAACCGCTTCCTCTGGATCGCGGACACGGCGCTCCCGGGCGTGGTCAAGGTCGACCTGCAGAGCCTGACCATGGTCGGCCGCTACGTGACCGGCGGCTCCAGCACCTCGCGCACCACCGTCAACGTGCTCGGCGAGGCCTTCATCGGCTCCCGCGAGGCCGGCAACGGCAAGACCGGCGTCACCAAGATCCTCCCGGGCAACTGCCCGGACAAGAACAAGGACGGCGTGGTCACCACCTCCACCGGCCCCGACAACGTGCTGGCCTGGGGCAAGGACGAGTGCGTGGCCTGGCACGTGGAGGCCGAGGGTGACATCC
>JAKLHH010000063.1 GCA_022710245.1 Myxococcota bacterium | reverse complement strand
GGCCGGTCGAGGCGGACGACCTTCGTCTGCACCTGCGCGGAGCCGGCCATCACCACCGCCGTGGCCGCGGCGGCCTCGGTGCCGGCCTCGTCGACGGCGATGAAGGACTTGTGGATGACCTCGCTGATGGCGAGGTTGCGGCCGCCGTCGATGCCGGAGAAGTCAGCCGCGCCGAAGGCCGCCTTCATGCCGAGCTGCTGGAGCGCCTTGCCCAGCGTGAAGCTCCCCTCGACCTTGAAGCGGGGCATGGTCAGGTCGACGTGGGCGCTGCCGATCCCGCCCAGGACCTGGCGCAGCACGCTGCCGGTGAGCCCCGCCTCGGCCTGCGCGAGAGGCGCCGTCGGGAGCAGCACGACCATCGAGAGCTGCTCGCCGTCGTAGGGGAGCTCCACCGCCTCCCAGCCCGCCACGCTGGCGTAGCCGAAGTGGTCGTCCGTCTTGCTCATCATGGTGGCGCTGACCTTGCTGCCGCTCTCGAGGGTGAAGTCGCCGGGCTTGCTCATCGCGACGTCGAACTTGTCGCGCCAGGCGGCGTTGAAGTAGACGGCGTTGGTGAGGACGAGGCGCGTGGTGGTGTCGATCGTGCCCTGCGCGAGCAGCTCCTTGATGCGGTCCTCGGTCTTCAGCGCGACCCAGTCGTTGATCGTCTGCCGCGCCGCCTCGGGCTGGTCGACGAAGTTCACCGTCTGCAGGCCGGCGCCGTAGTTGAGGCCGAGCAGGTCGAGGTAGGAGGCGAGGAACGGGTAGCCGCGCTGACCCCAGATCGAGTTGGCGATGTTCAGGCGGAACTTGCCCCCGTCCTTGCCGGCGGCGCCCTGGCCGCGGCTGGCGAGCGCGAGGTCGAGCGCGTTGAACGCGGGGTGTAGCTGCCCCTGCGGCAGCGTGTAGTGGAGGGCCTTGGCCATCTCCTGCTCGGTGACGCCGCGCGCGCCGCCGTAGGTCATGGCGAGCGCGATGGAGATGCTGTGCGGCGAGTAGAAGAGGTTGCCGGGCTCGGCGCGCAGCGTCTGGAAGAGGTCGATCGCGAAGTCGGCGTTGTCGCGCGCCAGCTGCTCGAGGTCCGCGGGCGCCACCTGCGGCGAGGTGATCCGCTGCTTCTCCGAGCGCACGGTCTCGGCGCCCTCCGGGTCAGGATTGGTCGTCGTCTGATCGGTCCCGCAGGCCAGCAGCCCGGCCGTCGCCAAGGTCACCAGCAGGCTACGCATCGTTCTCATTGGCTCTCTCCCTTGCAGCGTGGTTTGTTCGTCCAGCGATCCGAATGGATTGCAGGGGCGATGCCAGCCGGTCTCCGCGATTTATCCTTGCGCGACAGGATGTTCCAGGCTGGGGTCCGGAGCCGCATGTAGCTATCGGGCTACTATCTCTGAGCCACGCTGAAGCCGAATCGTTACAGTGTCTCTGGCGCAGGTCGGGACGGTGCCACTAACCCACTGACTTGCCTCGGAGTACCAGGTGGGAGACGATGAGGGAGCATGGCTCATCTCTTGCTCCCCCCAAGCGTCATGCGCCGACCCCTGCTACTCCCTCTCCTATTGATCGTCGCCTGCGACAACCGCGAGGGCATCCCCCAGCCCGACCCGATCCCTCACATCTCGCTCCTTCGCTGGACCGGGCTCCCCGACCCAACCGGCACGGTGGACGTGGTGGGGCTCCCGGGGTGCGTGGCGGGCGCTGGCGAGGTCACGCTCGAGCAGGGGACAAGCCACGCGACGACCACGTCCACCGCGACCGGCACGTTCTATGTCGGCGGCTTCGCGATCAAGGCCTACACGGACATCCAGGTCCGCTATCAGGCGTCGGCCTCCGTGGTCTTCCAGGTGACGAGCGTGGGTGTTGGCGGCGCGATCCCGCCGGGACCGATCAGCGGCGTCCCGCCGGTCAGCGGAACGAGCGGGGGACGGCTGGTGATGGTGCGCGGGAAGAGCACCGCCGCTGCCCTCACCCCGGTGCTCGTCATCAACGTCGGCACGGGCGAGGTGGCGAGCGGGGCCTCCGGGCAGGACCAGACGTTCCAGATCGAGATCGCCGCGAGCAGCGGCGACGTGCTGCGCATCTACGACGACGACGCGGCGACGCTCGGCAGCGCCTGGCAGGTCGTGGTGCCCTGAGGCCTGAGCCCGACCCTCACCGTCAGGCGCGCGCGGGCTCGTCGAGGGCGCGACGCACGGCCTCGACGAGCTCGCCCGAGGTGAAGGGCTTCGGCAGCAGGGGGCGCAGGCTGGTCCCCTCGAGCCCGCGCGAGGCGAACGCGCGATCCGGGTAGCCGGACATGAAGAGCACGCGCAGCTCCGGCCGGCGAGCGCGGAGGTCGCGAGCCAGCTCCGCGCCGCTCGGCCCGGGCATCACCACGTCGGTGAGGAGCAGGTGGATGGCGGAGCGGTCGCCTGCCAGCCGCAGCGCCTCGCTCGCGTCCCTGGCCTGCAGCACCGTGTAGCCCTGCGCGGCCAGGGCGCGCACCGTGAGCCGCCGGACCGCCTCGTCGTCCTCGACCACCAAGATGGTCTCCTGTCCGCCGCGCGCCTCGGCCACCGGGGCAGCCGGCGCCGCGCTGATCGCCTCGGTGAGCGGCAGCTTGACCACCACGCGCGTGCCCTTGTCGACCGCGCTCTCGATGGAGAGGTGGCCGCCGCTCTGCTCGACGATCCCGTAGACGGTGGGGAGCCCCAGGCCCGTGCCGCGGCCGACCTCCTTGGTGGTGAAGAACGGCTCCATCGCCCGCTTGCGCGTCGTCGCGTCCATCCCCTGGCCGGTGTCCGTGATCTCCAGCGCGACCCAGGAGCCCTGGCTCGTCCCCGGCGCCGCCGTCAGCTGCGTGCGCACCGTCAGCCGTCCGCCTCGCGGCATGGCGTCGCGGGCGTTGGTCGCCAGGTTCACCACGACCTGCTCGAGCTGGCCGCGGTCGGCGAGGACCGGGGTCGGCCCCTCCGCGAGCTCGAGGCGGACCTCCACGTCCTCGCCGAGGAGCCGGCGGAGCATCGGCTCCAGCCCGCGGACCACGCCGCCCAGCTCCAGCGGCTCGGGCCGGAACACCTGACGGCGGCTGAAGGCGAGCAGCTTGCGCGTGAGCCCCTCGGCGCGCTTGCCGGCCATGTGGATCTCCTCCAGGTCGCCGCGCAGCGGTGCGTCGCCGGGGAGCTCCTTCAGCGCCAGGTCGGTCGCCGAGAGGATCACGGTGAGCAGGTTGTTGAAGTCGTGGGCCACCCCGCCGGCGAGCGTGCCGAGCGCCTCCAGCTTCTGCGAGTGACGGGCCTGCTCCTCGAACTGCGCCCGCTCGGTCTCGGCGAGGTGCCGCTCGAGCGCCACGGCCGCCTGCGCCGTGAAGGCCTCGACGAGCGGCAGGTTGGGCTGGCTGCCGCCCCGCCGCGTGACCAGCGCCACCGAGCCGAGCAGGCGCCCCTTGCGCACGAAGCCCACCGCGTGCACGGCCTCGAGCCTGAGCACGCCCTCGATGGCCCGGCAGACGAGCTCGGGCAGCTCGCCGTTGACGAGCTGGTACAGCGCCCCCTCGATGCGCACCAGCCGCCCGAGCCGCACGCACCGCTCGACCTCGGCGCTCAGCCGGACCGAGAAGCCGTCGCTGAGCGTGCGGCCGACGAGCTTCATCACCGCGTCGATGAACGAGCCGGTGCCGCGGAGCGAGCGGAGGACGATCCGGCCCTCCACGAACTGGCAGACCGCGACGAGCGCGTCGCCGCTGATCTGGTGCAGGCCGTCCCCGAGCACCTCCCAGAGGTCCTCGCCGGGCTGGGTCTCGAGGAGCCGCACCGCGGACCTCGCGAGGAAGGCGAGGTCCGCCGCGTGGCGCTCCGCCTGCAGGTTCCCCTGGAGGCGTCCCAGCGCGACGCCGATGCTGGCGCCGAGGTGCTCGAGGAAGGTGATCAGCTCGGCCCCGAGCGCGCCGGGCTCGGCCGCGGCGACCCGGAGCAGGCCGATCACCTCCGCGCCGGCGCGGAGCGGGATCAGCCCCAGCGAGGCCGGGGCCGGTCCGCCGCCGCAGCGACGCAGCCTGGCGCCGTCCGTCGAGGCGAGGAGCGCCTCGACGCTGGTGGTCCAGAAGCTCCCACCGGAGGTGGTCGACGTCGCGCGCAGCACCGGCTCGTCGCGGAGC
The DNA here is from genome assembly GCA_022710245.1 of Myxococcota bacterium. The sequence goes on along the minus strand of JAKLHH010000063.1, from coordinate 9,997 downwards.
ACCTCGCCGCAGAGGCAGGTCGGCGCGGGCTGGTCGCCGCGCCCGCCGCCGCGCGCCAGGCAGGCGTGCTCCGTCTCCGCGACGTGCTGCAGCCCGCTCTCGTCGATCAGCGGGAAGCTGGCGCCCTCGCGGAGCCGGATGTCGACCTCGTCGAGGCCGGTGCGCATACGGATCTGCCGCACGATCTCGCGCACCAGGTCGAGGCCGGCCGCCGGCTGGTTGAGGAGCTCGAGGACGGCGACGGCGAGGTCGCGCCGCTGCTCGGCCTCCTTGCGAGCGGTGACGTCGGCGAAGCTGGCGACCAGCTCTCCTCCGGGGAGCTTGAAGACGAGGCTCTCTCGCCAGCCGCGGCGGTGCTGGTCGCGGAAGTAGAAGTCGCCGAGCTGCTCGGCGTCGCCGCTCCGGTGCACCCGGCGGAGGGCCTCGACCAGGCCGGCGCGCTCCAGACCGGGGAAGGTCGCGCGGAGGCTCCGTCCGAGCAGCTCCGCCCGGCTGACCCGGTTCATCTGCTCCGCGGCCGGGTTCCAGTCCTCGAAGAGGAAGTCCTCGCCCTCGCCGCGCACCTCGAAGAAGGCGATGCCGCGCGGCATGTGCGCGAAGAGGCCGCGGAAGCGCTCCTCGCTGCGGCGCAGCGCCTCGGTGGTCCGGATGCGGTCGAGCGCGCTGCCGAGCTGACCCGCGATCGCCTCCAGCCCGTGCCGCGCTGGCTCGGGGACCGTATCGGAGCGGCGAGTGGCGAGGTTGAGCGAGCCGAGCACCCGGCCCTGGTGGACGATCGGCACGACGGCCAGCGCCGAGAGCCCCTCCGCGCGCCGGACCTCGTCGCCACCCACGGCGATGAGCTCTGCGTGACGGAGGTAGACCGGCTGGCCGCGGAGCACCAGCGCCGCGTTCGGCGTGTCCGCGGCGAAGCGCTGCACTCGCGCCGTGAACGCCGGCGAGAGGCCGATCGAGTGCTGGAGCACGAGGGCGCCGCCCTCCTCGAGGTAGACGCCGCCGGCCTCCATCCCGGCGGCCTTCAGCGCGGCCTCGAGGCAGAGCTGGAGGGCAGTGGCCGGGTCGGTCAGCGCGCCGAGGGCGACGGCGAGGTCTCGCTGGAGCCGGAGCAGCTCGAGACCACGCTCGTCGCTCCCGTCTCCCCCGGCCGCACCTCTGCCGCACCTGGCGTCCATCCAAGACCTCGCCCGAGATCACGACGGTAGCAGATCCGGAGCAGCGCGGGAACAACCGCGAGGATGAGGGACGCGGGCGACGCTGGGACGCGCGCGAACGCTGGGGACGCGCGCGAGGCTGGGAGACGCGCGAGGCTGGGAGACGCGCGAGGCTGGTCAGGTCAGATAGGCCCGAGCGGCGTCGACTTGTCCACCTCGACCGCGTGGACCAGCTGCTTCTCCGTGGCGCCAATCGAGCTGGTGCCGAAGAGGTAGATCGCGGTGGGCGGCGACATGTCGATGATGCCCTTGGAGACCTTCGCCTCCACCCAGCAGGCGGGGCCAGCGTCGAGGGCCACCACCACGACGGCCTTGCCGTTCTTCGGGTTCGTCAGCCGCACCCGGGCGAGGCAGCCGAAGCGGCCGCTGTCCGCGATGTACCAGTTCACCTTCTGCTCGCAGGTCTTGCCGCTCCAGCCGCTCTGGCAGAGCCCGCTCGAGCGCGCCTGCGAGAGGCACGCGGGTATGCAGTTGTCGCCCGAGTCTCCGTGGGCGGTGCCGCTCGAGTCCACCCAGCAGCCGAACGAGGTGGTGTAGTAGTCCCCGCTGGTGCTCTTGCTGGTGCCGTAGCTCCCGCCGCAGCTCCAGCTCCCGGTGGTGCTCATGCAGCTGTCGTCGCCCGACGAGCGACGCAGGCAGCCGCGGGCGCAGCTCTCGACGGCAGGCACGCCGCCGGCGCACTTCCCGCGCGAGTTGCCATCCTTGCTGCAGACGTAGCGCGCGGTGGCGCTGGCGAACTCGCCGCAGCCGGCGGGCGTGGGATCGGTCGGGTCGGTTGGGGTCGGGTCCGTCGGGGTCGGGTCCGTCGGCTCGGTGAGGGGGTCCTTCTCACAGAGGTAGCGGCCATAGGACCACCCCACGCTGCCGTCCTCGACCTCCAGCTTGAACCAGCTACCAGACTTCCCGGTGATCTTCGCGCTGGTATCTGGCGCGAGCACCGTGAGGACCTTGTACGAGGTGCCGGGGCCGCTGCGGAGGTTGACGCCGGAGGGCGCCTGGCAGGTGGTCACCTCGGTGCCGACGCCCAGGCTGAAGATCACCATCTCTTGCTCGGGCTCTGTCGCTCCCGGCCCCCTATCCAGGGGCAGGTCGCAGGCCGCGATGAACAGTGGAAGTACTTGGATTGCAAGAGATCTTCTCAGCAAAGCGTCACCTCCTCCCTCTCTTCTTTCGCAAGGGCGGTACCACCTGTCTGCGCACGGAATCTCAGGTAGTTGAACGTGAGGGGCCGTCGCTGACTGGGGGACGGGTCGCCGCGGTGCAAACGTGAGTGGGCAGCGCGTATCTCTTTGGTCTTCCACGGTCGCGGGGCGGTGGCTCGGCGGGCCGATCTAGATAAGATGAGGCGTGACGCGCAACCCCTACGAACCCCCCGCTCGCGAGACCTCGACGCGAGGACCGCGGCCGGACTGGACGGGGACGCTGCTGCTCGTCCTGGCGCCGCTCGTGCTGCTGCTCGGGCTCAGCCAGAGCGGGATCTGGGCCGACTGGCTGGAGGACGTGTCGATGCTCGCGAGGGACCAGCCGGCCTTGGCGCTGGCCTACCAGCGGCTCGCGTGGCTCGGCGCGGCGTCGTCGCTCCTGCACGTGCTGCTCGGGTTGGCGCTGATCCCGCTCGGGATCGGCGCCAGGCGGCGCCGGCGCTGGGGGTGGTGGGGGCTCTTCGTCGCGGGCAGCGTCGCGGTGCCCGGTTGCCTCGTGGTGGGCGCGCTGCTGCTGCTGCACGAGGCCCGCCGCGGCGAGGTGCTCTACCTCTGCCTGCCAGCGCTGCTGGTCGGGCTCGGCCTCCTCGCCGGCGGGAGGCGCGGTCTGCGGCTGCCCGCAGAGCCCCGGGGCTGACCGCTCAGCCGACGCTCACTCGTCGAGCTTCTTCTTCACCAGGTAGATCGCCTTCTGGCAGCAGCCCTTCACCTCGAAGCGGAGGCTGTCGAGGCGGGTCCCGGCGCAGATGACCGTGGCGGGCTCCCCGTGGTCGGGGCAGCGGAAGTCACCGACGCGCTGGAGGACGTAGGCCTGCACCTTCTGCTTGCCCGCCTCGTCGAGCTCGCCCCTGGCCCCGCCGGTCTGCCAGACCATCTGCATGTCCATCTTGGCCATCGTGCCCTCCTCGGAGGCCACGATGGTAGCACGCCTGCGGTCCGCGCTCACTTCGGGCAGCGCACGGCCCAGGCGAGTCGGCGATCGCCGAGCGCGAGAGGCTGGGGCGCCAGTCGCCGCCCTGCAACCAGGCGTGCGCAGCGCGGTCCTCGACGCGTGTGGAGCGCGGCCCGCCGAACAACCTTCGCGCTGCTTGCGAGCGCGCTCAGCCGCGCCGTCGCCGGGCCTTGCTCCGAGGCTGGGTCCTCGCCGCGGGCTTGCGCGTGGTCGCCGCGCCGCCGCGTGCGCCCGCGCGGGCCCGCGTCGGCGAGCCAGCGCGAGCGCCGCCGCTGGAGCGTCGCGAGGCGGCGCGGGGTGCCGGTGCGGGCGCCTCGCCGAGTCGCTCCTGCAGGAGCTTCATCAGGTCCACGACCTGCCCACCGCCTCCGCCGCCAGCCTCGGCCGTCTCGGGCAGCTCGATGACGTCGGCAGAGGCGGCGCGCTTGCGCCGGGCCAGCTCGCGCAGCGCGCGGGCGTTCTCGTCGTGGAGCAGCTCCGGCAGCAGGGCGTCCCGCTCCAGCTCCGCGAGCGCGGCCTCGAGCTGGCGCCGCCTCGCGGCGGGCGCGCGCCGCGGCTCCGGGAGGCCGAGCTGCTCCGGACCGCGCAGCTCGTCGGCGAAGCGCAGCGTCACCGCCCGCAGCAGCCCGCCCTCGGAGAGGATGGCCGCCAGGTACTCGGTGCCGCGCATGACGAAGGTGGCGATGCCCGCCCGGTCCCGGCGCTCGAGGGTGGCGGCGAGCAGGTGGTAGGCCTTGGTGGACTGGCCGCCGGGGGCCAGCAGGTAGGGGCGATCGAGCAGCATCGGATCGAGCTGATCGCGCGGCACGAAGCGCCGCAGGTCGAGGTCGCGCGAGGCGCGGGGAGCCAGCGCCGCCAGCTCCTCCTCCTCGACGAGGACGAAGCGCTCCGGCTCGACCGGGTAGCCACGCACGATCTCCTCGGGCGTCAGCGGTCGGCTCTCACGGGCGCAGACGTAGCGGCGGTGGAGCGGGCGCCCGCGCGGCCCGAGCAGCCGCAGCGCCACGCGCGCCGGGCGCACGGCCGGGTAGAGCTCGACGGGGATGCTGACGAGCCCGAAGGTCAGCGTGCCGCTCCAGAGAGCGCGCGGTCCTGGCTCGAGCTCCTCGGGCTCGCCCTGCTCGTCGTCGTCGGGGTGCTCGCGCTCAGCCACGCGCGGACCTCCGCGTCGCGCGCAGGCTCGCCTCCAGCGCGCCGGCGAGGTCGGGGCTCGGCGCCGGCGCTGCCTCGGGGCGCGGCAGCGCTGGCTGGAGGCCTCGCGCCTTCGCCTCGATCAGCGACCGAACGCGGGCGCGGTGCTCGTCCTGGTAGGCCGCCGGATCGAAGTCGTCAGCGAGCGCCTCGACGAGCTGCTCGGCGAGCGCCAGCTCGCGCCGGTCGGGCGCGCGGCCCGCGGGCACCTGCACTCGCTCCACCGCGACCAGCTCCTCGGGGTGGCGCAGGGTGCTGAGCGCGAGGTGGCCGCGCCTCGCGTGGAGCGCGCCCTGGTAGTGCCGCCGCCGCATCACCCAGCGCACGATCGCGAGCCGGCGGCGCGCCTCGAGCAGCTCGGCGAGGGCGAAGTAGCCGGGCTCGTCGCCGTCCGGGCCGAGGAGGTAGGGGTGATCGAACCAGCGGAGGTCGAGCCCGGCGGGGATGACCTCCTCGACGCGGATCTCGCGCGAGGGGGGCGGCTGGAGGGCGCGGAGCTCCTCGGGCCTGAGGACGACGAAGACCCCGGCCTCCACCTCGAGGCCCTTGCGCTGCTCCTCGGGCGGCACCGGCCGGGCCTGATCGGGGGCGAGGAGCTGCTGCTTGACGGGAGACTGGTCCTCGCGGTGCAGCAGGCGGAACGAGACCCCGGCCGCCTGCACCGCCGAGTAGAGCCTGACCGGGACGCGCTCCGCGCCCACGCACACCACCCCCTTCCAGATCGCTCGCGCACCCACGGCCCCACCTCCCCGCGGCCACGAGCTGCAAGAGCCGTTCCCCGACCTTCCACCTCCCACGAGCGCTCGCTCCGGCCGCTCGCCCGGGAGCGCCTGGGCGGCGCCGCGACATTTTTCGACGCGGCGGGGACGGAGCCACGGGCAAGGGGCGCGCGGCTTGACTCGAGCCCCGCGAGTGAAAGGCTTTGTCCATGCGCTCTCCTCGACCGCTCGCGCTCCTCCTCCTCGCCGCGCTCTCGACCCCGGCCTGCGTCAGCGGCCCGCAGCTCCGCGCCGGCGACGTGGCCCCCGCCTTCACGCTCCCCGGCTCCGACGGCAAGACCTACCGCCTCGCCGACTACCGCGGCCGCCAGGTGGTGGTGCTCGCCTGGTTCCCCAAGGCCTTCACCAGCGGCTGAACCATGGAGTGCCGGTCGCTCCGTGAGAGCGGCGCCGTCATCCGACGCTTCGACGTCAGCTACTTCGCCGCCAGCGTCGACGAGCCCGAGAAGAACCGCCGCTTCGCCGAGGAGCTCGAGCTCGACTACCCGATCCTCAGCGATCCGGGCAAGCAGGTCGCCCTGGCCTACGGCGTGCTGCTGCGCGGGCTGCGCTTCGCCTCGCGGGCGACCTTCTTCATCGGCAAGGACGGCAAGATCCTCGCGGTCGATCGCGACGTCGAGCCCGCCCGCCACGGCCGCGCCATCGCCGCCAAGCTCGCCGAGCTCAAGGTGTCGCCCCGGCTCTCGCCTCCCGCCGCCTCGGCGCCGGCCGCGGCGGCGCCGGCGCGCTGAGCCCCGGGCCTGCGGTCTGCCCGCGGCGGCGCGAGCGGTGGGCGGCGAGTGAACCTCGCGCCGATCTGCGGGGCCTGCGGTCCGCGGGCGGCTGCGAGCGGTGTGTGGGCGGCGAGTGAACCTCGCGCCGATCTGTGGTATTCGTCCGCCGAGGAGCTACCACATGACTGACCTGCGTATCGTCGATGTCCTCCGCGGCAAGGTGGAGGTGGGTCGCCCGGTCACCGTCGAGGGCTGGGTGCGGACCCGCCGCGACTCCAAGGCCGGGCTCTCGTTCATCCACCTCCTCGACGGGTCCTGCTTCGATCCGCTGCAGATCGTCGTCGGGGCCGACTGCCCCGGCTATCAGGAGACGGTCCTCAAGATCACCACCGGCTGCTCGCTCCGCGTCGAGGGCGAGGTGGTCGCCTCGCAGGGGCAGGGGCAGGCGGTGGAGGTGCGGGCGACGCGCATCGAGGTGGTGGGCTGGGTCGACGACCCGGAGAGCTACCCGATGCAGGCCAAGCGCCACACGATGGAGTACCTGCGCGAGGTGGCGCACCTGCGGCCTCGCACCAACATCATCGCGGCCGTGACCCGCGTCCGCCACACGCTGGCGCAGGCGATCCACCGCTTCTTCCACGAGCGCGGCTACTACTGGATCCACACGCCGATCATCACCGCCAGCGACTGCGAGGGCGCCGGTCAGATGTTCCGCGTCTCCACGCTCGACCTCGCCAACCTGCCGCGCACCGACGGCGGCGGGGTGGACTTCTCCAAGGACTTCTTCGGCCGTGAGGCGCGCCTCACCGTCTCCGGCCAGCTCAACGTGGAGGCGTACTGCCTCGCGCTCTCCCGCGTCTACACCTTCGGCCCCACCTTCCGCGCCGAGAACTCCAACACGCGGCGGCACCTCGCCGAGTTCTGGATGATCGAGCCGGAGCTCGCCTTCGCCGATCTGAAGGACGACGTGGCGCTCGCCGAGGCCTTCCTCAAGCAGATCTTCCGCACCGTCCTCGACGAGCGCGCCGACGACATGGCGTTCTTCGACAAGTTCGTCGACAAGGGCTGCGTGGCGCGCCTGGAGAAGATGGTCACCTCGCAGTTCGAGGTGATGGAGTACGGCGAGGCGGTCGAGCGGCTGGTGGCCTCCAAGAAGAGCTTCGAGTTCCCCGTCTCCTGGGGCGTCGACCTGCAGTCGGAGCACGAGCGCTACCTCACCGAGGAGCTGGTCGGCCGCCCGGTCGCGCTGATCAACTACCCGAAGTCGATCAAGGCCTTCTACATGCGGCTCAACGACGACGGCCGCACCGTGGCGGCGATGGACGTGCTGGCGCCCGGGATCGGCGAGATCATCGGCGGCAGCCAGCGCGAGGAGCGGCTCGACGTCCTCGACGCGCGCATCGCCGAGGTCGGCCTGCAGAAGGAAGACTACTGGTGGTACCGCGATCTGCGGCGCTACGGCACCGTGCCGCACGCGGGCTTCGGCCTCGGCTTCGAGCGCGCGATCCAGTACGCGACCGGCGTCGAGAACATCCGCGACGTGATCCCCTTCCCGCGCGCCCCGAGGCAGGCGGACTTCTAGGGCAGCGATCGTGGGGACCCGGGTCTACGGGCAGAGGTCAGCCCAGGCCGCGACCTGATCGCTCACCTCGAGCACCGTCCCCGGGCTCCCCGACGCGGTGAGCTTGCGGTTCGCCAGCTCGCCGCAGGCGCCGTCCTTCTCGCCCGTCGGCCAGCTGCCGCGCGTTTACTTCTGCAGTCGATGCTGGTCCCCCTGACTCGGCCTGACGGTCCAGCCGCGATCCTTCAGCGGCCGCGATGGCATCACGCCGGCTGCTGGTCTAGCCTGGGTCGATGAAGCTCTCTCGCGAACCAGGCGCACCCGTCACCCGCCGGCGCGGGTGGCAAGCGCGCCTCGACGCCTGGCTGATCCGGGCCATGGAAGACTACATGCATCGGAGATACGAGGAGCGGAAGCGGCTCCTCTTCTCCGGTCTGCCCTCCTGCGTCGTCGAGATCGGTCCCGGCGCCGGGGCGAACTTCCGCTACCTGCAGCCCGGCACCCGCGTCATCGCGGTGGAGCCCAAGCGGTCGCTGCACGGCGACCTCGTCCGGGCGGCCATCCGCCATGGCATCGAGCTTGAGCTGCGGGGCGGGGCAGCTGAGGAGCTGGACCTGCCCGACGAGAGCGTCGAGGCGGTGATCGCCAGCCTGGTCCTCTGCTCGGCGAGGGACCCGGCGGCGGTGGTGCGGCAGGTCCATCGGGTGCTGCGGCCCGGCGGACGGTTTCTCTGCATCGAGCACGTGGCGGCTCGGCCCGGCAGCCTCACGGCGCTGCTGCAGCGTCTGGTGCGGCGGCCCTGGGCCTTCATCTTCGACGGCTGCCGGCCGGACCGCGACACGCCGCGCACCATCGAGGAGGCGGGCTTCGGCAGCGTCGAGATCGAGCGCTTCACCTGGCCCAGCCTGGCCTGGCCGGTGCGGCCCCAGGTGGCGGTCACCGCCACGAAGTAGAGTGGATGGGCTGGGACGCCGGCGGCGACCTTCCGGAGATGGCATTCAGCGGCAGGGCGCGCTGACAGATGTGTCAACGAGTAATCCACGCAAGCTCGCCGACATCGCTCGGAGCGGCCGCCTGGGGCGCCAGCAAGGGTGACAGATCGTCATGCGGCACTGCCGACCGGCACGGGAGCGCGTGCTCAGCGGCCTTCGCCTTCAGTCATCGCTGGCAGACCGTCACTCGCAGCCGATCGGCGCGGTGTCCGCCACCACCTCGTCGACCCAGATCTCCATCGCGTTGAGGCCCGCGTAGGTGTGCTGCTGGCCGACCTGCAGGTTCTCGTAGGCCGTCTTGAGCGTGGTGTCGATGGCGGTCTTGGTGGCGACGAGCTTGCCGTCGACGCGGGCCTCGAGCCACCCGCTGGTCGCGTGGACGCCGACGCGGAGCTCCAGGCAGAACCAGCGCTTCACCGGGACCACGCCGCTCGCCGAAGCGAGCTGTCCGCTCTGGCTCGAGTACACCGTCACCTCTCCGTTCGGCGCGAGGGTGATGGAAGAGCCCTCGCTCCAGTCGGCGGTGGCGAGCTTCAGCACGACCACCAGGTCGGTCGGCGCGGCCCCGAGGTAGAAGTAGCCGCGAGCAGCCAGGGTGCCGGAGGCCTTCGCCGAGAACGCCTTCGTCACCTGGGCCTGGGCCATCGAGCCCGTCCCGGGAGTCGAGGTCCACAGGCTCCCCGTGCCGCGCAGCGGCTTCAGAAGCGACTGCGACACCTTGCCCCCTGCTGTCGCGACCTGGGTCCAGCCGGGCAGAGACGGATCCTCGAAGGGCTCGCAGATCATCGAGCTGGCGTGGAGGTCGTCGCACGCCGTGGGGTCGAGCCCGTCGGACAGCGGCCTGTCCGGCAGCAGCTCGTGTGCCTGTGCCTGACGGTCGCGGGTGACGGAGTCGGCGGCGAGATCGCGGGGCGCGTCGCGATCGGGTGGGACGGCTGAATCGCCGGCGGGCTCGAGTGCGCGGACGCAGCCCGAGAGCAGCACGAGGGAGAACAGGAGCGGCACCGCACAGGTCGGGCGGTCGTGCGGAGCTGCCGCGACCAACGATAGACGAGCCATGAGCATGATCGGGGGTCGTCTAGATCGTCTCGGCGCGCGGAGGTCAGGCCGGCCACCCGCAGGGCGAGGCGGCGTCGGCGCCACGGCCTCGACCTGTGGGCGCAGGCTCATGGACAGGTCGGCGCTCCGGACGGGCAGGCCCCCACGTCGATCTTGCCGGCGGTCTGCTGCTGCCAGTAAGGCACGACGTCGCCGAAGCCGATCGCGGGGCTTCCGCTCTTCAGCGCGAAGTTCGCGTTCTTGACGTCCACGAGCAGGGGATCGGTGCTCACCTTGTTGGCGGGCGTCGGGAACGCGTCCGGCGCGACCATGTAGGGCGCGTTGCCGAAGGCGAGGT
>JAKLHH010000629.1 GCA_022710245.1 Myxococcota bacterium | reverse complement strand
CTACGACGGGGCGATGGTCATGGCCGCGCTCAAGTACGACCACCCCGCGCATCGCGAGGTGCGCCCGCTGATCGAGGACTTCCTGGTCCACTTTCCTTTCCTCGGAGCGGCGCTGAGCCGCAACGGCTACGTCCGCGCTTGCCCCGAGAATGGGGCGCGCCTGCTGCGGCACGGGCAGATCGTCGCCGTCTTCCCCGAGGGCATCAAGGGCATCGGCAAGCTCTACCGCCACCGCTACCAGCTGCAGCGCTTCGGGCGCGGCGGCTTCGTCAAGCTCGCGCTGCAGACAGGCGCGCCGATCATCCCCGCGGCCATCATCGGCTCCGAGGAGATCCACCCGATGCTGGGGCGCTTCACCTGGCTGGCCAAGTACCTCGGCATCCCCTACGTCCCGCTCACCCCGACCTTCCCCTGGCTCGGCGCGCTGGGCACCGTGCCGCTGCCGGTGAAGTGGCAGATCCGCTTCGGGGAGCCGATCGATCTCGCAGGCCAGCACGGCGCCGCCGCGGCCGGCGACAGGATCCTGGTCAACCGCCTCACCGAGCAGGTCCGCTCCACCATCCAGTCGATGGTGGACGCGGCGCTGCGCGCGCGGCGGTCGATCCTCTTCGGATGATGACGATGCTGTACGAGGACTTCGAGGATCACCTGGAGATGGCGCGGGCGCTGCTCGGCGGCTACGAGAGCGTCAGCGATCTCTGGGAGGCCAACGACCACGTCAACGTCGCGCTCCGGCTGCGACCGAACCACCTGCCCGCCTGGTTGCTGAAGAGCCAGATCCTCTCGTCGCTCGAGGACGACCCCGCCGCCCTCGCCGCGGCGGAGATGGCGGTGCGGCGCGCGCCGCGCAGCTCCGAGGCGCACTACGTCCGCGCCGCGGTGCTGGCCGACATGGAGCGCTACGCCGACGCGCTGAAGAGCGTCGAGCGCGCCTTCCGCCACCTGGGCCAGGATGACGAGTGGCTGGTCGAGGACCTCTACTACGAGAAAGCGGCGATCCTGGACGCCATGGACCGCGCCGACGAGGCGATGGCGACCTTCGAGGCGGGTCTCCGCCGCTGCCCCGAGTCGACGCTGCTCCGCTCCGGGCTCGAGCCGCTGCGTCGCGAGCGGATGCGCCGCAGCTTCAAGGTCATCGACGGCGGGCGCTGCTAGATCTTGAGAGCGCCGCGCGCCTCCTCCCGCGTCCCCGGCTTCATGCGGTCAGGTTCAGCAGCTCGGCGTCGCGCCGGGCCTGCTCGAGCTCCGCCGCGACCTCCGCGATCTGCTGCGGGTTGAGCCCAGCGCGATAGCCGAACGGCAGGTCCAGCAGGCGCCGTGATCGCTCCGCACCGTCGGCCGCGTCCAGCTTGTCGCCCTCGTTCGCCACGGCGAGCGCGAGCAGCATCGGCGTGGCCGCGCCGGCCTTCTCAGGGGCGTGGTGGTGGAGCCCGGCGGCGTCCTTCACCAGGTCGGGGAGCTTCCAGCGCGAGACCACCAGCACGCCGAGCTCCTGGTGTAGCTGCTCGAAGGGGCGCAGCGCGAAGTCGGGCCGCAGCCAGCGTCGGTCCCGTCGCCCGCGGTCGGCCAGCGCGGCGTAGATCACATAGCGCCCCACGTCGTGCATCAGACCGCAGAGGAAGCCGTAGTGGGTGTCGACGCCGAGCTGGCGGCAGACGAGCGCGGTTCCGCACGCACAGACGAAGGCGTGCCGGTGCAGCGCCCGCATCGGCCCGTCGAGCGCCGGGCAGCGGAAGACCTCTCCCATCAGCGTCGCGAAGGCGATGTCCCGGAGCGGGTTGAGGCCGATCCGCATCACGGCCTTCTCCAGGCTGGTCACGGCGCCGCCGGCGGGACGGTAGAAGACGGAGGCGACGACGCGCATCACCTGGGCGGCGAGCGGCGCGTCTCGGCGCACGATCTCCACCGCCTGATCGATCTCCGCGTGGGGGCTGCTGGCGAGCTGGTGGAGCTCGACGGCCACCTGGGGCAGCGGCGGGATCTGCAGGTTGTCCGTGCGGATCAGCGAGGCCAGCTGCTCGCGCAGCTCGACCTCCATCTGGTCGAGAGGGCCGAGCTCGTCGAGCTCTACCTGGTAGACGCTCTGGGCGCGGTACCCCGGGGCGCGTCGTTGCAAGGGAGACTCCGAGAGAGAGTGTGCCCGCCGCCGCTTCCGCCCATCCTGGAGTTCGACCGAACGCACCGGAAGTTGAGGGCCCCAACGTGATCGGCGCCATGTGACCTGACGTTCACGGCCGTGACTTCACGCGACACCGCGGCGCGGGGCGAGCCGGCAAGCGCGCGAAAGCTCGACGACGCCGGGTGGCACGTCCGCTGCAGTCTCCGCGGATCGCGAACGAACCACTAGCCTTGCAGGAGGTTGCCCATGACTCGCACGATGCTCGCCACCCTCGGTCTCGCCTTGCTGCTCTCCACCTCTGCCTGCGTGCTCGAGATCGACGATCCGAGCCTGCACCACACCACGGTGGTCCCCGCGACCAGCAGCCTCGGCGACCTCTACGTGACCTGGGACATCGACGGCCTCGAGAGCAGCAGCCTCTGCGCCCACTTCGGGGTGGACCGCTGGCTGGTGCAGGTGAGCGGCCCCGAGGTCCGCGAGACCACGATCAGCTGCAGCCTCTACCGCTGGTCGACGGAGAACGACCTCACCGCGCTCGCGACCGGGGCCTACAACGTCCGCGTCACCGCGCTCGACGCCGCCGGGTACACGCGAGCGTCCCGCGCGGCCACGGTCAGCGTGCTCGCGGGCAGCCCGGTCCAGCTCGACCTCGTCCTCCTCGGCAGCGACTTCGTCTACTGAGAGCTACTTGGCGAGGCCGCTCGCGATCACTCCACCGCTGACCTCGACGCAGGTCGCGTCCATCGCCTCGTTCTCGGCGCAGAAGATGATGGAGCTCGCGATCTCCTCCGGCTCGATCAGCCGGCCGAGGTGCACGCCCTGCAGGATGGAGGCGAGCGCGTCCTGGTTCATGCCCCGCAGGATGGGGGTGCCGACATAGCCGGGGGCGATGGACACGCAGCGGACGTGCTTGACGCCCCGGAGCTGGAGCTCGCCGGCGATGATCTTCGGCCAGAGCGCGATGGCCGCCTTGGTCGAGGAGTAGTTCAGCTGCCCGCACTGCCCCTCCTTGTTGATGGAGGAGATGGGCACGAGCAGCCCCGGCCAGCCGCCGTTGACCATGCGGATCGCCGCCTCGCGGATCGTGATGAACGAGCCGACCAGGTTGACCTCCACCACCATCCGGAACTGCTCGGTCGTCATCGCGCGCTTGACCTTGCCGGTCTCCTTGTCGGGGTTGATCATCAGGCCGTCCTTGATGATGCCCGCGGACGCCACGCAGAGGTTGAGCTGGCCGAAGCGGGAGAGGGCCAGGTCCATCAGCTCCGCGACCTGCTCATCGCTGGTGACGTTGCACTTGGCGTACGCGGCCTGCCCTCCCGCCGCCTCGATCTCGCTCGCGACGCGCTCCAGGTTCTTGGTGTCCAGATCGCCCAGCACCACCCTCGCGCCCTTTCGCGCGAGCGCCTTCCCCACCGCCTCGCCGATCCCGCTCGCCCCGCCGGTGATGACTGCCACTGCGCCTTCGAGTCTCATGGTCCGTCTCCGTGTTCGAGTTGCGTCGTTGGTGCGCTCGTCGAGCGCTCACAGGTAGCGCAGCCGCCGCGCCTCCTCCTGCAGCCAGGGGCGGTCGTCGGGGTGCGCGATCGCGATCAGCGCCAGGGCGCGCCGGCGAAGATCCCTCCCCTTCAGCTCCGCCACGCCCTGCTCGCTGATCACCGTGTCCACGCTGGAGCGGTGGGTGGTCACCGCGGATCCCTCGGGGAGCATGGGGACGATGGAGGGCTGCTTGCCGTCCCGCCCGCCGCGCGAGTAGCAGGTGAGGATGCCGCGGCCGCCGTGGCTCTCGCGCGCGCCGGCGTGGGTGCAGAACTGCCCCCCCGTCCCCGAGTACTGGCGAGGCCCCAGGCTCTCGCTGCAGACCTGCCCGGTGAGGTCCACCATGATGCAGGTGTTGATGGAGACCATCTGGTGATTGGCCGCCAGCACCTCGGGCCGGATCGCCCAGGTGCCGCGCCGCAGCTCCACCGCCGGGTTGTCGTCGATGAAGTCGTAGGTCTTCCGGGTGCCGAGCGCGAAGGTGGCGACGAACTTGTCCTTGGCGACCGTCTTGGCGCTGTTGTCGATCACTCCGGCCTCGTAGAGGTCGACCATCGAGTCGACGAACATCTCCGTGTGCACGCCGAGGTGTCGCTTGCCGCGCTCGATGAGCGCGAGCGTGCAGGCGCTCGGGATGCCGCCAATGCCCACCTGCAGCGTGGCACCGTCCTCGATGAGGTCCGCGCAGTGGTTGCCGATGACCAGATCGCGCTCGTTCGGCGCCGGCGTCGCCAGCTCCGGCACCGGCGCCGAGCGCGGATAGAAGAGGTCCACCTGGTCGACCCGCACCTGGGTGTCGCCGTGGGTGCGGGGGAGCTGGTCGTTGACCTCGAGGATCACCACGCGCGCGGCCTCGAGCGCCTCCTTCTCGTAGGGCAGGCTGCAGGAGAGGCTGACGTGGCCGCTCTTGTCAGGCGGCGTGCAGGAGCCGAGGAAGAGGTCGATCGGCCGCCAGGAGAGCAGATCGCTGATCGCGTAGGGCAGGTGGTTGGGCTGGTAGGTGGGGCTGCCGCCCTCGGCGATCGCCTTGCGCACGCCGGCGGTATGGAACCAGCTCACGAACCGGAAGGTCCCCTCCATCCCGGCGCGCGCGAAGAAGGGGTAGTCGCGCATCGGCAGGCACTGGTAGACGTCGACCTCCTCCACCTTCCCCTTCAGCTCGTGCAGGCGCTCGAGGATGCCCTGCGGCTCGCAGGCGCAGAGCGCGACGACCACCGCGCTGCGCGAGCGGAGCTGCTCGAGCGCGTCGTCGACGCTGCCCAGGCGGCCCCGGTAGAGCTCGTGGAGGCCCGCGCGGGTGCGGCGAGGGCTAGCAGCGAGCGGGCTAGCAGCGCGCATGAGGCACCTCCTGCCCGGCGAGGGGCTGAGCTGCGGGCACCTCGAAGGTGGTCTCGCGTGCCTGCATGAAGGCCCGGGCCGTCGACCAGAAGCGCTGCGGCTGTTCGAGGTAGGTCATGTGGCCAGTGCCGGGCAGCACCACCAGCCTCACGTCCGGGTACTGCTCGAGGATCGGCACCTGCATCCAGAGCGGCACCGCCCGATCTGTCTCGCCGGCGATGACCAGCGTCGGCGTCCTCACCTGGCGGTAGCTGTCCGGCTCGCGGTCGATGCGGTCGAAGAACGCGTCCTGCGCCTCGGTGAGCCGGATCAGCGCGTGGGTCGCG
>JAKLHH010000628.1 GCA_022710245.1 Myxococcota bacterium | reverse complement strand
TGACCCCGCCCTGGCCGCTGCCCGCGGTCGGGTTCGAGCCTGACCCGACCCCGGTGGTGAGCACCTCGCCGCTGAAGCGGGTGAGCTCCATCGCCATCCCGGTCGCGCCCGACCCACCCACGCTGGCCGCGGCTGACCTCCGCGTGCCCGCCCCCGCACCGGCGGCGGCGGCCTCGCCGTCGGCGCCGGTCAGCCTGGGCGAGCTGGCGCCAGCGTGGAGGGAGCCCGCGCGCCGTGAGCCCGCTCCCGCCCGCGCCGAGCCCGCGCGCGTCGATCCTGCGCGCGCCGAGACCGTGCGCTCTGAGCCCCTGCCCGAGGAGCCGCCGTTCGCCTTCGAGATCGGGCCGGAGCCAGCGCCCGCCCAGGGGCCGACGCCACCGGTGCTCCCGCCCTTCGCGCTCCAGCGCTCCACCGATCGCTCGCTGATGGCCCTGCCGGCGCCCCGGCGGTGGCCGCGTGCCTTGCTGATCGCCGCGGGAGCGCTCCTCGCCGCGGCGGCCTTCGCCGTCGTCTGGGTTCTGCTCGCGCCGCCCCCCTCGTCCGGCGACCGCTCCCGGACCACGCCGGCCGCGCCCGCGGCCCGGCCGCGTCCGGCGCCAGCGGCGCGGCAGCCGCACCGCCCGCCGGCTCGCCCCGCGCGCTCCGCCGAGGAGCTCCTCGCGGCCGCCAGCGCCGCCGAGCGCACCGGCGAGCAGCGCCAGGCCTTTGACCTCTACGGCGAGCTGCTCGCGCGTGCCCCCGCCGACGCGGCGGCGGCGGCGGGACGTGCGCGCGCCGGCGTCGAGCTCGGAGAGGTGCACGCTCTCGACGGGCTCCTGCGGGCGACGGACGCTGGCTCTCAGCGACTCCTCGCGCTGCTGCGGGTCCGCCAGGCGATGGTCGCGGGTGAGTGGCTGCAGGCGGAGACGCGGCTGCGAGCGCTCCCGCGGTCGCTCCAGCACCAGGTTCAGCAGGAGCTCTGGTCCGCACAGATCGAGGTCGCGCTCGGCAGACGCGACGCCGCGGCGAGCATCTACCGCTGGCTGCTCCGCGATCACCGCGTGCGCGGGGCCCTGCTCGCCGAGGCCGCGCTGGGGTACGGCGAGCTCCTCCTCGACGACGACGACGACCCCGCCGGCGCCCTGCAGCAGGCCCAGCGCGCGCTCGCCGCGGCTGCCGGGGCGCGGACCCTCGAGGCGCGCGCGCGAGCCCTCGCCGCTCGCTGCCATCCCCGCTGATCGCGAGCTCGTTCGCGGTCGTTCGCCCTGCCTCCTCCCCGCCCGCACCGGAGAGCTCCCCCCTTAGCGCGCTCGCCTGCGCGAACTTTTCCCGACCCCCGCTGGCTTCTCCCCGCCTCGGTCAGCAGCCGCGGGCTCCCTCCCGCTGGCCGCGGGCAGACGGTCAGGGCTGAGCGGGCAGAACGGGTGGCATGTCCGTTGCTTTGCCCCCAGGTGGCCTCTCGTCAGAGGGGGAACGAGGACGTCCACGGGGCCGGGCCCGGCGCGGCACGCGGACCGCATGCGGCGCGGGGGGAACAGCGCCGAGGAGGGCCACCATGGAACTCTCGAACGGTCGCTCGGAGTGCGCGAACGCGCCCGCTGGCTCATCCCGGAGCGTCCCGCAGGGATGCGAGCACGGCTCGGGTCCATTCGCGGCGGGGCCGTACAGTCGCGCGGTGCTGCTGACGGTGGTCGGCTTCACGGCGCTCGCCTGCGGGGCAACGAGGAGCCGACCCTCAGCCGGCAGGGCGGACGCCGCCTGGCCGCCGGAGTGCTCGGCGTCGAAGCCGGCCGGGTGCCTCGCCCAGGTACAGGAGCTGCGCCGGCGCGACGAGGGCGACCGCGCGTTCGTCCACGCGGCCTACGCGCACATCCGCGCGGTCAAGGTCGGCCAGTACCGCGTCGCCGAGGAGGCGAACAAGGCGCAGGAGGCTCTGGCGAGGTCGCGGCTCCCCCGCCGCGAGGTCCTCGAGGCGCGCCTCTCCCGCAGCTGCCGGGCGGACGACCTGACCGCGTGCGTGGCGCTCGCCGAGCTGCTCCTGCCGCAGGACGGCCGCACCCAGGAGGCGCTCGCGCTGTATGGCCGCGCCTGCGACCGCGGCGAGCGGATCGGCTGCAGCGTGCTGGGCATGATCCACATGGGCAACGGCCAGGAGCAGGACTTCGCCGCCGCGGCCCGCTACTTCGAGCAGGGCTGTCAGGCGAACGACATGCGCGCCTGCTTCGGCCTCGGTCAGCTCCACTTCGCGGGCAAGGGCGTCCCGCAGGATCTGAAGAAGGCGGGGACCCTGAACGCGCGCGCCTGCGAGCACGGCCTCGCGCAGGGGTGCTTCGGGCTGGCGATCATGTACATCCTCGGCCAGGGCGTCGAGCAGGACCTGGTGCTCGCCGAGCGGCTCAACCGGCGCGCCTGCGACGGCGGCATGCCGCAGGCCTGCTACATCGTGGGGCACACGTACATCGAGGGGATCGGCGTGCCCAAGGACTATCGCAAGGCGGTGGCGCCGTTCAAGCGAGCCTGCGACGGTGGCGAGCTCCTCGGCTGCTCCAACCTGGCCGTCATGTACCTCTCGGGGATGGGGGTGAGCCGCGACTACTCGCGCGCCGCGCGCCTCTTCGACAAGGCGTGCGTGGGCGGTGAGGCGCAGGGCTGCTTCGGGCTCGGCCTGATGTACATGCAGAGCCGCGGCGTGGAGCGCGACTACGGCAAGGCCGGCGCGCTGCTCGGACGAGCCTGCCAGCGAGGGGTGATGCTCGGCTGCACCATCCTCGGGGAGATGTACGTCGGCGGCAAGGGCGTGACCCGCGACTACGAGCACGCGGCGGGCCTCTTCCAGCGCGCCTGCGAGGGCGGTGAGGCGCTCGGCTGCTTCGGGCTCGCCGTCCTCTACCAGAAGGGCCAGGGCGTGCAGCAGGATCGGCGCAAGGCCGGGACGCTCCTCAAGCGCGCCTGCAGCGGGGGCCACGAGGTGGCCTGCCACACGCTGCAGGACATGGGGCGGACGCTCTGAGTCCGCGCGCTCGTCTTCTTCGCGAGTGGTTGCTTCGCGAGTGGTTGCTTCGCGAGTGGTTGCTTCGCGAGCGTCAGCCCGCGAGCGTCGTCTTCGCGAGCGTCGTCTTCGCGAGCGTCAGCCCGCCAGCGTGGGATCGAGCTCGGGCCAGTCCTCCGGCCGCGGGATCGGCGTGAGGCCCGCCTCCTCGGCGAGCGCGCTCGCGAGCGCCTCTGCCTGGGCGATCAGCTCGTCCGGCACCAGCCACTCCATCTCGCCCCGGCCAGGGAGCGAGGTCACCTGCGCCAGGCCGTCGTAGGCCTCGATGATGAAGCGAACGTAGGCGATCTGCGGCTTCGGCAGGCGGAAGTAGCGTCGCTGGCATCCGGGCGCAGGCATGCGGCGCGATGATAGGGGGGGGGCCGGTCGCGGGTCAACGCGGGGAGCCCGTCCGATGCGGTTTTTTGCGCCCTCGCCGGGGCCTTCCTATAATCGGGTCGCGCAAGCAAGAGATCTGACTCGTCTGCGCATCAGCTGCGGCCTCTCGCTGAGCGAGCGGCGGCAGGAGAGGAGCTCCCGATGCGGTCCGTCTTCGTCCTAGCCCTCGTGACGCTCGCCACCCTCGCGGGTTGCGCCGCACGATCGCAAGTCGAGACCGGGAAGCCCTCGGCAAGCGCACAGCAGCGGGTCGAGGAGCTCGCGCAGCGCGAGGCCGAGCTGCAGAAGCAGGTCGACGATCTGAGCAACCGGATCTTCCTCCTCGAGGACAAGGTCGACACGAGCCGCGTCGCGCTGGAGCGCAGCAAGCCGGCCCAGCTCCCCGTCATCCGCCTGAAGCCGCGGCCCGCCGAGTCGGAGCAGCGACGGGACGAGGCGGACGAGGGCGGCGAGGGGGAGGGCGGCGAGGACTCGTCGGCGAGCGCGGAGCCGGAGGAGCAGGAGCGGCCAGCGACGGGCGGGAAGTCGATGGTCGCGCGCCGCGGGGTGAGCTACGAGGGCGAGGCGCGTCGAGAGGGCCCGCGGCCCGTGCTGCGGCTCCACGAGAACGGCGGCGGCGGCAGCAGCGGCGGCGGCAGCAGCAGCGGCAGCAGCGGCTCGCTCGCCAGCGCGGGCCCCGACCCGGCGTCGGTGAGCGAGAAGATCCCGGTGGTGCCGATCCCGAAGCGATCGGTCGGGACGCAGAAGGCCTCGGACGTGCAGACCATGCGCGAGTACAACGAGGCCATGGGCAAGTACAGGAGCGGCGACCACGCCGGGGCCGCCGAGGCGTTCCGCGGCTTCTACCGTCGCAACGCCCATCACCCGTACGCGGACAACGCGCTCTACTGGATCGCCGAGTGCACCTACGATCTGAAGAACTACAAGGGCGCGCTGAAGCTGTTCCGGCAGGTGGTGGAGCAGTACCCGGGTGGCAACAAGGCACCCGACGCGCTGCTCAAGATGGCCTTCTGCTACGTCCAGCTGAAGGACAGGCAGAACGCACGCACCGTGCTGGCACAGGTCAAGGAGAGCTTCCCGCAGAGCCAGGTGGCGAAGCTCGCCACGCAGACGCTGGCCAAGCTGCAGTAATGGCCGCCGCGCCGCGCCGGTGGGCGCGGAGCGTCGACCAACCTCAGGCGGAGGGCGAAACGTGAGAGCCAAGACGCTATTGATCATGCTGTCGGTCCTCGGCGTACCCGCGGTGGCCAGCGGCCAGGTGTCAGTCCCGATCACCACGCCGAGCACGCCGTCGGTGTCGCTGCCCACGAACCCGACCTCGCCGGGCGACTTCCCGGCCGCGCCGAACACGCCGGGGATGCCGGGGACCGCCGGCGGCGCCGACAGCGGCGGCGGGTTCGGCGGCGCCTACGGGAACCGGAACGCCAACGACATCGGCGAGGGGACCATCGGCGGCAGTGGTGCGACGGGCCCCGGAGGCTACAGCGGCGGGACCATGAACGCCGACGGTGGTGACGCCTCGTACTACGGCGGGGCCCGCGGCCCGAGGCGGCGCGTGCCGCAGTACCACCAGGTTCGCAAGGGCGACACCCTCTGGGACATCTGCGGCTACTACTACTCCGACCCGTGGACCTGGCCCCAGATCTGGGCCTACAACAAGAACATCACCAACCCGCACTGGATCTACCCAGGCGACCAGGTGCGGCTCCTCTCGGCGCCCACGGTCGCGCCCCGGACCGAGCGCGCCGAGCGCGTACGGGTCATCGGCGGGCACCGCGGGCTGGAGCCCGAGAACATCCAGCTGCGGCAGAACGCCTTCGCCGATCCGAAGGAGCTCGAGCGCGCCGGCGCCATCGCGGGCTCGAGGCAGGAGCGCCTGATGCTCTCGGCGCTCGACGCGTGCTACGTCAACACCACCGACAAG
>JAKLHH010000627.1 GCA_022710245.1 Myxococcota bacterium | reverse complement strand
ACGATGTGCTGATGCGGCCCGACTACGGCTACTACCAGCTCTCCACCGACACCAGCGGCTCCAAGTACTGGGAGTCGACCAAGGACCAGTACCTCGACGCCAAGAAGCCGCCCGTCTTCGTGCAGCCCGGCGCCGGCTGGGGCTGGGCTGACCGCTGGGACGTCCAGGATAGCATCACCACCTACTACGAGAAGCTGCAGCGCATCGGCGTCGAGTCCGACAAGCAGATCGCCCTCGAGGTCCTCTCCATCCCGGCCGCCCTCAACACCCCGCTCTATTACGAGAAGGCGAACGGCCTCTCGTTCTGGAACGCGCTCTGGACCAACAACGGGAGCCAGCTCTGGGAGGTCGCCCGGGGCCTCATCGCCGACAACTTCTCGCACCTGCAGAACCCCTGGTGCATGAAGTGCGACGCCAACTGCAAGGCCGACCCGCTGAAGAACCCGCCGCAGCTCGTCTCCTACCCGCTCGACTACCTCGAGGGGCTCGGCGCGGCCGGCGTGTTCAACAAGTACCCGCTCCCGACCGGCAAGAACCGCTGCGGCACCGACGAGGAGCCGCTGCAGCCGGGCATGGACGCGCTCTTCGCGATCAAGCCGATCTACTTCGCCATCTCCGGCGCGTCTCACCCCTGGTACAACAACGCGCTCGCCGACAAGCTCGACGCCCAGGTCAAGGGCGGCAACCACCGCTTCGACATCCCGCCGGGTGCGGACGTCGTCGAGTTCACGAACCCGTCGGGGACCAAGACGTGGCAAGCGGTGCAGACAGCCGACAAGAGCTCGATCGCGTACACGCTCATCGACAACGCGCGCAAGATCAAGAACCGCATCGACCTGGTCGACAAGTGCCTCGCCGGGAAGGACCCGGGGACGCTGCTCGGCTCGCCGGGGACGAACAATCGCACCTGCGACGAGGTGAAGCTGTGCTACCCGATGAACGGCATCCAGGCCGACTGGTGCGAGGGTGACGGGTACGACTCGTCCTTCACCCTCGAGATGCTCAAGTGGCGTGACGTGGACCGCGTCGAGGCCATGCTGATCATGATGCAGGACATGATCGACATCGCCGGCCACTACGCGTGGCGCGTCCCGGGGTACCTCGAGGGCGACTAGTCGCCGCCCGCGTTCCCCGCGCTCCCCCGCTCCCCCTTCCTACTTCTACAGCTCTGGTTGATCGCCCCGGCTACGGCGCCGCGACGACCATCAGGTCGTCGAAGCTGGCGGAGATCCCCACGGTGGTGAAGCCCACCGACCCGGCGGAGATGTACTTCGCCGAGGTGTCCTGAGCGGTCACGGTCACCGGCGCCGGCAGTCCGCCCTCGGAGACGGAGCAGCTCAGGCCGTGGCCCTTCACCGTGAAGGAGAGCCGGTACCAGGTGGCGGGCATGAGGCCGGCGGAGACCTTCGTCGCGCCGAGGACGCTGCTCGTCACGCACTGGCCGGAGAGGGCGCCGATCACGAGCTGCGGATCGGCGCCGACGGGCCCGAAGGCGAGGACGCAGAAGTAGTAGGTGTTGCCCGCGCAGCCGCTGATCCCCGTCGCGCGCGCGATGACGCCGGCCTGCCCGAGGCCGCAGACGGCGTTGCCGCGGACCTTCGCGCTCACCGTCACGTCGGTCCAGCTCTTGCCGAGGACCCAGGCGTCCGGTGCGGTGCCGCCGGTCGTGTCGCAGCCGTTCTGGTGATACTCGTCCCAGGAGACCACCCAGGCCCCGGTCTGGTCGTCGGAGAGCTGCGTCGAGCCCGTGAAGCTGTCCTGGAAGAGCACCCCGGAGCCCTCGTCCGGCTTGACGACCGGCTGGTCGAGGCCCCTCGCGTCGGTCGGCGGCCGCAGGTCCTGACGCTGCCCATCAGGAGCGCGGAGGTCGTGGACGGGTCTACCGTCGAGGACGCGCCCGTCCTGCAGGGGCGCGCCGCGCCGGCAGATGCCGCTCACGCACTGGTAGCCCTCGGGGCAGACCGGGGTCGTCGCGCAGGCGAACGGCGCCTCGCCGTACTCCGGCGAGCAGCCGGCCGCCAGGGCCGCCGCCGCTGCGAGGAAGAGCAACAGATCTCGCATCAAGAGAGAGCTTAACACGGCCACTCGCAGCGCGGCGCCAGGCCGGGCGGGGTATAATCTCTGCGGCGATGATTCCCGGCCTGGTCCTTGGCAGGTACACCATCGAGGCCTTCATCGGAGGCGGGGCCTTCGGCCGCGTCTACCGGGCGACACAGGCCGGCCCGGCCGGCTTCGCGCGGACCGTGGCGCTCAAGGTGCTGCGCCCCGACTGCGACGACCGGGAGAACTCGGTCCAGGTCTTCGCGCGGGAGGCCCGCATCGTCGCGCTGCTCCACCACCGCAACATCGTGCAGGTCTACGACTTCTCCTGCGAGGGCGACCAGTACTACCTGGTGATGGAGCTGATCGACGGGCTCACGCTGCGCGGCCTGCTGCGCGGACGCAGCGTGCTGCCGCTCTGGCTGCGGGTGGCGATCGGCGCCGAGGTCTGTCGCGGATTGAGCTACGCGCACGCGCTCTGCGACGAGCAGGGGCAGCCGCTCGGCGTCGTGCACCGCGACATCAAGCCTTCGAACATCCTGGTCGGGCGGCGGGGCGAGGTGAAGGTCAGCGACTTCGGGCTGGCCAAGATGTCGCGGGTGCCCTCGGACCAGCTCACCGTCGCCGGGATGATCAAGGGCACGCCTGGCTACATGAGCCCGGAGCAGCGGCGCGGTGAGGCGGCGACGCCGGCCTCGGACGTCTTCTCCCTCGGCGCCATGCTGTACGAGATGTGCACGCAGGTCCCCGCCTCGATCTTCTGGCCCGAGGGGGCTCCGCAGCCGAGGCTGCAGATCCCGTCTCGCGGCAACCCCGAGATCTCACCGGAGCTGGACCGCAGCCTCCTCGCCGCGCTCTCCTCGCATGCGGAGCGCCGCCCGGCCTCTGCCGCGCTGGCGGAGCAGCTGCAACAGGTCGCCCTCCAGCTCGAGCCGGCCGTGACGTCGCGCCTGGCGGAGGAGCTGGGCCGCTGCGTCGAGCACGAGCTGGGGCCGGAGAACCTGGGCACCCGGCCGGCCACGATGCAGGTCGAGCCACACCCGCTCCCGCCGGGGGTGAGGGAGGCGCCGACGCTGCTCGTGCCCGGCGCGATACCCCCGCTCCCGGTGACCGCGTCCGGTGCACCGGGGAGCTCCGACGAGGAGCGAGGGTCGCTCTCGCTGGGGAGCTCCGACGAGGAGCGAAGGTCGCTCTCGCTGGGGAGCTCCGACGAGGAGCGGGGGCCGGCCTCGCTGGGGAGCTCGGACGAGCGCCGTGACGCCGAGCTCGATCTGCGGCGCACCAGCGAGCGCGAGCTCGAGCGCCGGCGCACTCTGCTCCACCAGCCCGGGCCAGGAGGGACGTCGGTCCACGCGCCTGCCCTCGGGGACACCGGTGACCGGGAGGCCGAGCTCCGCAACACCGCCCCGCGCGAGGGAGAGCGGCGGCAGCCGACCGGAGACGACTTCGGCCCCCTGCGCCCCTTCTCGCTCCCGCCCTCGGAGCTCGAGCGCCCGCGGTCGGAGCGAAGGCGCTGGGCGGTGGTGATCGGCGCGATCGCCCTCGCCGCCGCGGCGGGGGGGCTCGCGGTGCGGCTGGCGCGAGTGGGGAGCACGGATCCCGAGGTCACGCCGGAGACCCCACGGCTGGACCTGCCCGCGCTTCACCAGGACTCCGCTCCTCCCGCGACGCTGCCGCCCGACAGCGGCCCGGACGTGCGGCGCTCCGAGGCGGATCTCTCGCCGGCCGAGCCACCGCTGCCGCCCGTCGACCTGCCGCACCCGCGGCGCCACGGCAAGAAGCCCAAGCGCTCCGCGTCGGCCACTGGCAGCGGCTTCCTGAGCGTCAACTCGGCCCCGTGGGCGCACGTCTTCGTGGACGGCAAGCAGGTGGGGACGACGCCGCTCTTCCGGCTGTCGATCCCGGTCGGGACGCACCAGCTCCGCCTGACAACCCCGGATGGCCGAGGCGCCTCGCGCCGTGTTACGATCCGGCGCGACGGACACCTGAACCTGGGCAAGATCTCCTTGGACTCGACATGAGCAGGACGCCGCTGCTCGCCCTCCTCGGGACGCTCGCGGCGGCCCCCGCGGGGGCTGCTCAGCCGGCGCCCGTCGTGTGCGTCAGCCATGGCGTCAGCGCCGAGCGTGTGGCTGAGCTCGAGGAGGCGTTCGAGCGCGCGGCGCGGGCGGCCGGCGTCACGCTGCGGCCAGAGCGACTGGACGGCCCGCGCCTCCTCGCCGATCGCGGTCGGGCCGCCGGTCTGCTCAAGCAGGCGGCGGCGCTCGCAGCGGAGGTGCGGTACGACGCGGCGCTCGCCCGCCTGGTGCAGGCAGAGGTCGCGGCGAACGCCGGGCTCGCGGCGCTGGCCGACCCGCGCCTCCTCGCCGATCTCTACCTGGAGCGTGGCGTGGCGCTGCTGCTCGCGGACCCCGGCGCGGCGCGCGGCTGGCTGCAGCAGAGCTTCCTCCTCTGGCCCGCGCGGCAGCTCCGCGAACAGGACTATCCCCCGAAGATCCTCGGTGCGCTCCGCCGCGCGGCGCGGCAGGCGGCGCGCTCGGGGCCGATCGGGGTGAGCGGGGCGGAGGCGACGCGCGCGGCGCGCGTGCTGCGGGCACAGCGCCTCCTCGTCGTGGTCGTCAGGCCGACGCCGGATGGCGAGCAGCTGACGCTGCGACGCTTCGACGCCGGCACGGGCTGGGGCGGGCTCGAGCTGGTCGACCTTCCGGCGGGTCTCGACGCACAGGAGACGGCGACCAGGCTGCGACGCCCGCTCGTGAGCCTCCTCGAGGTGGAGCGCGCCCCGGCGCGCGAGCTCGTCCTCCCCAAACCCCCCGTGGAGCCGCGACAGCCGCTGAAGCTCTTGCCCTGGGTCACCGGCGGCCTGGCGGTCGTGATGCTGGCGACCGGCATCGGGCTCTCGGCGGTGGCGGCCTCGCGCAGCAGCGACGCGGAGGCCCTGGCCGGCCGCACGCCCCCCGTCGAGTACATCCCCACCGTGCGGGATCTCGAGGACGAGGGCACTCGCTACCGGACGGGCGCCATCGTCTGCCTCACGCTGGCCGGGGTGGCCGGCGTGGTGACGGCGATCCTCGCCCTGACCAGCTCGCGCCCGGGTCGCGTCAGCGCCGCGCCCGGAGGGCTCCGGGTCAGCTTCGGCGGGCTCTGAGGCGGCGGTCTCTCCTCACTCGAGCTCGATGCCCCGCCCCTTGCAGTAGGCGCGCGCCTTTGCCTTCTCGGACGTGGTGAGGTGGGCGAAGTGAGCCGAGGGGTTGGTCTGGTCGCCGTAGGCACAGAAGGCCCGGGTCAGGACGAAGTGGGCGAGGTGG
>JAKLHH010000626.1 GCA_022710245.1 Myxococcota bacterium | reverse complement strand
GCAAGCGGTGCCAGGCGGCCGGCTCCTCGAGCTGGAGCTGCCGCCGCTGGGGATGGCGCCGCTCCGGCCGGCCCCGACGGCCGGCGGCGACGCGCGGCTCTCGCGGCCGCGCTCCGGCGGCGTGGCGCTGGAGAACGGGCTCGTCGAGGCACGCCTCGACCCGCGCGGGCGGCTCGTCGTCCGCCACCTCGCGAGCGGGCTCGCCACCAGCGTCGAGCTCGTCGACGACGGCGACGCGGGCGACACCTACGACCACGCGCCGCCGCGCGAGCAGCTCGAGGTGCGCGGCGCCGCGACCGAGGCTCGTCTCGAGCTCTGCGAGGCCGGGCCGCTCCGCGCCGCGGCCGAGGCGCGCTTCGAGCTCGCGCTGCCGGTCTCCCTCACCGCCGATCGTCGCGGTCGCGCGGCGAAGCGACGGGCGCTGCCGGTGCGGCTGCGCGTCGAGCTCTGCCGGGGGGCCCCGCTGGTCTCGCTCCGCCTGCAGCTCGAGAACACCGTCGACGATCACCGCCTGCGGCTCGCCGCGCGCGTACCGCTGCGGGTGAACGAGGTCGTCGCGAGCGCGCCCTTCCAGGTGCTGAGGCGCCCGCTCGCGCTGCCTCGCGGCGACGCGTGGCAGCAGCCGCCGCTCCCCACCTTCCCGGTGAGCGGCTTCCTGGCGCTCGAGGAGCCGGGCCGCGGCGGCCTCGCGCTCCTCGCGCCGGGCCTGCACGAGGGGGAGGCGCGCGCGACGCGCGGCGGGAGCGAGCTCCTCCTCACGCTGCTCCGCTCGGTGCGCTGGCTGAGCCGCGGCGACCTCAGCACGCGCCCCGGGCACGCGGGCCCCGGCTTCCCCGTCGAGGGCGCGCGGCAGCTCGGCCCGCTCGAGGTGCGGCTCGGGCTGCTGCCCTACGTGGGAGGCTGGGCCGAGGCGGGGGTGGCGAGGGTCTGCGAGGAGCACGCGGCGCCGCCGCGCGTCGTCACCGGGCCGGAGCCCTCGGGGGAGGCAGCGCCGGTGAGCTACCTCTCGCTGGAGCCAGCGGGCGTCGCGCTCTCGTCGCTGACGCCGGGCCGCGAGGGGCGCCTGCTCGCGCGCCTGGTGAACCTCGAGGCGCGGCCGCTCACCGCGCGCGTCCGCGGACCGTTCGCGCGGGCGCGGCGGCTGCGGCTCGACGGCGAGGCGCTCCCCGGGCGGGTCGACCTGCAGCGCGTGCCGCTCCGCGCCGGCGAGCTCGTCACCCTCGAGCTCGAGCTCGCGCGGCCGGCTAGTCGCCGCCCCCGCTCCCGGACCTCACGAAGAGCTGCAGAGGGTAGGTGACGACCACCCGCCCGCCGCCCGACGACGCTGGGTACCGCGCTGCCTCGAACGCGCGGATCACGCAGGCCTCCGCGGCGTGGTGACGCTCCCCGTAGTTCGAGGCGAGGACCTCGACGCGGGAGACGCTCCCGCGCGGGGTGATGACGAAGCGGAGCAGCGCGTGGTTGTCGTGGGGCGGAGGCTCCTGCGCGAAGCAGTGTCGGATCATGGGCACGACCTGCTCGCGGATCACGCGCCGGATCACCTCCTTGTCGAGGTGGCCGGTCGCCCCGGCGCGTCGGCCAGCGGCGAGGTCGCCGAGGCCGCAGGTGTCGGCGTCCCCGGCCGGCTCGTCGCGAAGGAGCGTGCGGTAGCCGAGGAGCCGCAGCCCGGCCTCCCCCTGCGTCTCGCGCGGCTCGACGCCCGGGCCGCCGACGAAGGTGGGCAGCGGCGGGAGGTCGACGAGGCTCGGGAGGCGGCGCGCGAGGTGAGGGTCGCGGTTGCAGCGCGGCCCGCGCAGCAGGTAGAGCCCCTGGTGCGAGCGGCGCGAGGCCGGGGGCGGCGAGACCGTCGCCAGGCGCTGCGGTGGCCTCGGGCGAGGCTCGCTGGCGAGGCGCGACTGGCGGAGCGTACCCTGGGCCGAGCCGCTGCAGATCAGCACCGCGGCGAGAGCGTGCAGCGCGATGGCCGCGAGCGCCGCGCCCCCTGCCCGGCTGCCGACGGACCAGGGCCGGCCGCCAGGGAGCGGCCGCGCGGGCGCGCTGCTGGCGAGCTCGAGCGCGGCAGCGCCGAGGGGCAGCCGCACGCGGCAGTCGCGGGGCAGCCGGTGTGGCTCGAGGCGTCCCGTGAGCTCGAGGGTGAGGCCGTCCTCGCCCTCGAGCTCGGCGGTCAGCCCGGGCGGCAGGTGCAGCTCGAAGCCGCGCTCGTCAGCGCTGACCAGCGTCTGCAACCCCGCCAGCGCCACCGCGCCGGCGAGCTCGCAGGGGAGGTCGGCGCGCGCCGAGGGCCCCCAGGTCACCCGGGCGCCGCGTTCCTCGCCGAGGATGCGAGAGAAGAGGAGCGCTCCGTCGAGGCTGGCGGTCACCGTCAGCGCGCGCGAGCCGTCGAGCACCTCCAGCGTCGGATCGCGAGGCAGCGAGCTCATCCGTCCTCTCCTGCGGCGTGGAAGACGAAGGGATAGCTCACCACCGTCAGCCCGCCCCCCCTCGGCCTGGGGAAGTGCCAGCGGCGGACCGCGGAGGCCACGCAGCCCTCGAGGCGCGCGTGGCCGACCGTGGACTCGGCGACCGTTGCGGCGCCCACCTCGCCGCCCGGCAGCACGGTGAACTGCACCCGGACGCGCCCCTCGAGCGCAGGGTGTGATTGCAGCTCCTTCACGTAGCAGTAGCGGACCTCGTTCACGTGCCGGCGGACGACGCGACGGATGAGCTCCTTGTCGAGGCTGCCTCTGACGTCGCAACCGGTGACGAGGCTCCTGGTCCCGCCGCAGCCGGCGATCACGCTCGCGCAGTCGGGCGCACACGCTCTCCTGGTGCGCCCGAGCCAGCCGATGCCCCCCGCCCGGCCGTAGCCGTTGCCGGACCCGCCGCCCCTGCCGACGATGCCGAGGGAGCCGAGCCCGATGGTCCCCTCGCTGCCCGGGCCGCCGCACCTCCCGCCTGAAGTGCAGCTGATCCCGAGACCGTTGCTGGCGAGCCCCAGCCCACCGAAGCCGTAGCCCTCGCCGGTGGCGCTCGCGTTCAGGCCTCCCATGGCGTCCATCGCGTCGCGGCCGAGCGCGCGCTGGTTCGCGTCGAGGAGCGTGCGTACGGCGCCGCTCACGGCGGCGAGAGGGCTCGCGCGCCGGACCGCCGCCTCCGCGAGCTGGCGAGCGAGCCGCGGGTCGGGGTTGTCGCTCGGCCCGCGGCTGGCCGGGCGCCCGGCCCTGACCGGCGCCCGCGGAGAGCCGCGCCGTCCGCTGGCCCCCGCCGCGGCGCGCGCGTCGTGGCCCCACCCCGCCGCTCCGCCGGGTCCCGCGAGGGCCACCCGGCGCGGCACCCGCACCCGCACGAACGCGGGCTCCGAGGGGAGCGGGTCGCGAGAGAGCATGCGCCCTCCCGGCGGCAGCGCGAGCATCAGCCCGACGAGCAACAGGTGAACGCCGAGCGAGGCGGCCGCCACGCCGAGGCCCGCGCGCCCGATCGCGAGCGGCCCTCGCCGGAGCGGCCGCGCCGGCGACACCGAGGCGAGCTCGAGCACCGCGGCGCCCAGCTCGACGCGGAGGCGCTCGTCGACGCCGACCAGGTGCGGGGCCGGGACCGGCTGCCAGCCGTCATCGCGGCGCGCCTCGGTGCGAGCGCCGGGGGCGGCGAGCACCCAGAAGCGCCCGTCACGCACCTCGACGAGCGGCACGCTCGCCGCGCCGCCGGCGAGCTCGCACGGGAGATCCGCGTCCGGCGAGCTGCCCGCCGTGATCGCCGCGCGGCCCTGAGCCGTGAGCTGGCGGCAGAAGAGGACGCTCTCGCCGAGGCGGGCCTGGATCTGCAACACTCGCGAGCCGTCCAGGAGCTCCAGCGTGGGATCGAGCGCCGCGTCGCTGTGGGGCATGTGAGCGAGACACCGCCGCTCCGCGAGAAGTTCCGGAACCGATCGACCGCGCGGCTGTCCAGCCTTTGTGCTCATCGCCTCGCTGCTCGTCACCACGGTGCTCGCCCTCGCCTACCGGCTCCTCTGGCGCCGCCGCTACGGCCGCCCGCCTGCCTCGGCCTACCTCGAGCGCGTGCAAGGCCGCGTGCTCGGCCCCGGCGCACGCGGCGCGCCAGTGTGCCGGATGGAGGGAGCGGCGCTGATCGCCCGGCCCTTCGAGGTGGACCTGGAGCGGCGCCCCGCGCCGCAGCGGGCGGTGGCGGGCAGCTGCCGCGACCAGCACGTCGCCGACCGGCGGCAGCTCGTCGATCCCACGGGCGCGGCCTGCGAGCTCCGCGGCGGGCCGCTCTGCGTCGGGGACCGGGTCACCATCGACGCGGCCGCCTCCACCTGCCTCGCGCCCGAGAGCCTCTACCGCGCGTCGGCGCTCCGCCCGGCCCTCGCCGCCGTGCGCCTCGCCCGCGGCGCCTGGCCTCGGCTCCGCTGGCTCGACCTCGTCGCCGCCGCTGGCGCCCTCGCCAGCCTCTGGGTCGTCACCCACCCCCGCCTTCCCGCCGGCCTGGCGCCGCTCGTCTGCCCCGCTGGCACGCGCAGCGCCGGCGGCGCGCCGCCCCGTGACTTCTTCGAGTGGTGCGAGCGGGATCGCGGTGAGACGCTCGGCGCCGGCGGCCAGGAGGCCGTCAAGCACGGCCCGTTCCGGGTCTTCTGGGAGAGCGGCGCGCTGCGCCAGCTGGGCGGCTACCTCGAGGGACGCGCCGAGGGGGAGTGGCGGAGCTGGCACCACGACGGACGGCTCGCCGAGCGCGGGGCGTTCAGCGCGGGGCTGCGCGAGGGGCTCTGGGAGCGATGGACCCCTGACGGGAGACCCCGCGCCCAGGAGCGCTATCGGGCCGGCAAGCTCATCAGCAGCGTCGCCGCGGGCGACGTCGCTGCTGGTTTGGATGAGCTGAGCCGTCACCCCTGACGCTGCAGCCACTCGACAGCTGTTACCAAGCTGTGACACCACCCGCCGCCCTGCGTGTGTAGGCTGCTCCGAGGAGGTGCCCATGCCGAGATGGCTGCTGCTGGTCCTGCTGAGTGGGTCCGTGCTCGCGGCGAGTCACACCAGCGAGGCTCGAGGAAAGCCGAGGGAGCTGCCGCGGGCGTTGACCTCGGAGACGTGGCGAGCGATCGCACGTCTCTTGCCCACTCCTGGGTTCCACCTGCACTTGAGGAGGGACGGCGGCCTCGTCATCAACGGCGCTCCGGCCGACCGGCGCGCCCTGACAGGGGCCATCGCTGCCTCCTTCGACCTGGTCGACTCGACGCACATCAGTGTGCTGGTCACCCGTGACGGCGGAGTGAGGATCCCTGCCGAGACCCGCAAGCTCCTCGAGCAGCCCGGCGTGGTGCTCTACACGGTGCAGCCGCTGCCTCGCGGCGCTTGGTAGCGCGCCGCGTCCACCGCC
>JAKLHH010000625.1 GCA_022710245.1 Myxococcota bacterium | reverse complement strand
CCCGCCCGCGCTCAGCGCCAGGTCCCCGCCACGCTGATCCCCCCGCCGCGCTCCAGCGGGAGCGCGCCCACGCTGACCGCCGCCCTCCGCTCACGCCCGGTGAGGAGCAGCACCGCCGC
Organism: Myxococcota bacterium; assembly: GCA_022710245.1. The sequence continues at coordinate 5,237 of JAKLHH010000625.1, read as the reverse complement.
CGTGACCCCGGCCGCGATGGCGACGCCGCCGAGCGCCCACGCCGCCGCCCGCTCGCGCCCGAGCCGCGCGTCGAGCGCGCGGTCCTCGGGTCCGAGCACCGCCGCCGAGCTGGCGCGGTCGGAGAGCGTCCCCGCGTCCCGCGCGGCGAGCCCGGCGAGGATCACCGCCGAGAGCGCCGAGGCGGCCCCCACGCCGACCAGGGTCCAGCCAGCGATCCGGCGCGGCGAGCGCGCGGGCCGTGGCGCGGCGCCCTCGCCCGGGCGCTCGTCGGCGAGCGGGAGTGGGTCCGGCGGCACCGCGGCGACGAAGCCCGCGTAGAACTGCGCGCCGAAGGGCACGGCGAAGAGCCCCGCGCGGAGCGCCTCGTCGGCGGAGCCGCGCCCGGCTGTCTCGTCGGGCTTGAAGACCAGCGCCGCGAGCCGCAGCGGGGCGCAGTCCGCGGGGAGGCGCAGCGGCGCGAGCTCCCGCCCGCGACGCACCCAGTACTCGGGCGCGGCGGCGCCGCCGGCGCCGAGCGGCAGCGCGTGCCCGGCGCCGAGGAGCACGATGCGCAGGCGTCCGCCGCTCTCCTTGTGCAGGTCCACGTAGGGCAGGCCGCGCCCGTCCTCGATGCTGAGCCGCCCGCTGTCGCCCGCCTCGAGGGAGAGCCGGCAGCGGCCCGCGCCCGGCCACCCCCAGAGCGGCGTGTCGCGCCCGGCCTCGGGCTCGTAGACGACCGTGCGCAGGCGCGCGCGCGCGTGGGCGACGCCGCGGTTCGCCGCGGTGAGGAAGGCGCGCATCTCGGCGTACGTGATGACGCCGTCCGCGTTCGCGTCGGCCGCCCCGAGGAGGCCCGAGCGCACCTCGTGCGAGAAGACCCCCGCCTGCAGGCGCGACCACTCGTGCGTCTCGCCCGCGGCCGAGGTGGAGAGGAGGACGCCCAGGTGCCGGTAGTCCTGCCAGCGCTTGCGGCCGAGGAACTGCTTGAAGCGCTCGTCGAGGTGCGTGCCGCCGCGGTCGTTGCGCCAGGGGCCGCGCGCCCCGACCAGGTGCTGCGCGTGGCAGGCGTCGATGATCAGGTGGACCCGCGCGGCGCCGCTCCCCTCGACGACGAGGCGGTAGAGGTCGTCCCGGGTGAAGCGGCCGCCCTGCAGGCTGACGAAGCCCTCGCCCTCGGCGTCGACGTGGCCGTGGCCGCTGTAGATGAAGTAGAGCTCGCTGGCGAGCCCGCGTCGGCGGTCAGCTGCGAGCCGCCCGGCGAGCTCGCGGAGCGCGCCGAGGAGGTTCGCCCGCGTCGGCGGCCGCGCGGCGCGGGCGGCCGCCGGGTAGAGCCCCTGCGAGGTGCTGTCGAGGCTGGCCAGCAGCACCACGCGCTCGGCGCTGGCGCGGAAGAGCTCGTGGTAGCGCGCGGCGTCGTCGTCCGCGTAGCGGAGCACGGGGACGCCCGGCTCCGTGCTGGCGTTGACGCCGACGACGAGCGCGTAGGCGCGGGAGGGCTCCGCCGCGGCGCCCGCCGGCGACAGGAGGACACCGGCGAGCGCCAGGGCGGTGAGGAGCGTCGGGAGCGGCGCCCCGCACGTCGGGCGGTGGCGGGGAGCTGCCGCGACCAACCATTGCGGCGCGAGCATCATCGCCTCGAGTGACTCACGGCCGCCGAAGGGGTGTCAAGCACGCGGGCCCTCGCGCTCACGAGCCGCTGATCGCCAGGTCGTCGACGTACCAGCCCGCGTACTCCACCACGCCGTCCTCGAGGCCGTGGAGGCTGACCCGCACCGTCTTGCCGACGAACGCGGAGAGGTCCACCGTGCGCTGCACCCAGGTGAGCGGGCTCGGCGTGGTGCCGCTCGTGACCTGCAGGAGGGGCGCGCCGTCGACCCGCACCTCGAGCCCCTCGTAGGGGAGCTGCAGGTCCTCCCAGCTCCAGAAGCTGAGCGTCGCCTTGCTCCAGCTCGCCGGCAGCGTGACCCGGAAGGTGAGGATCGCGTTCGAGGCCGGGACCTTGTTCCCGCTCGACTGCGAGTAGCTCCCCTTGGCGTGGCAGCCGTTGAGCGTGGTGCCCCAGAGGCTGCTCCCCGAGTGGGCCGCGGGCGGTGGGTGGACGCCGTAGCCGGTGCAGGCGTTGCCGAGGAAGTCGAGCGCGCCGCACTCCCAGTCGCCGCTCACGGCCAGGCCCTTGCAGTCGCTGTCGAAGCTCCAGGCGAGCGGCGCCGTGAAGGTGGGGAGGGAGCGCTCGCGCACCTCGAGCTTGTAGAGCCCGGCGTAGGTGCTGCTGCCGCTGTCGACGGTGAGCGTGTAGGTGCCGCTCGCCCCGGGGATGAAGGCCAGCGTGCGACCCTCGCCTTCGGGGACGCGCACGCGGTCGCCGTTCACCCCGCCGCTCGCGCAGTCCCCGTCGATCGCGCTCGCCACGCAGCCCGCGGCGGGAGACGAGACATAGAGGTAGGCGTCGAAGGTGGAGCTGAGGCTGAGCTCGTAGAGGAGGCCGGCGGTGAGGCTCACGCGGTGGTAGCGCTGCGGGCCGCTCATCCCGTACTCGCCGCACTTCACCGAGGTGGAGAACTCGTTGGCGAGGCCGTAGGTGTCGCCGCTGTAGGAGGCGGCGCCGGAGACGAGCGGCAGGGTGACCGCGCCCGCGCAGGTGGAGCCGGTCGGGTCCGGCGTCACCGCCTCCACCTCGATGGTGAAGGCGAACGGTGAGGTGGTGCTGTAGCTGTCCACGGCGAGCAGGTAGTCGCCGCTCTGCGCGGGCGTGAAGTAGAGAGCGCGCGTGCCGTTCACGTTCGCGTAGTCGAGGACGCCGGTGGTCTTGCTGGCGCAGGCCGCCTCCAGCGCCGACTCGCTGCAGCCCACCGAGGCCAGCGCGAGGTAGAGGTAGGCGGCGGCCTCGGGAGAGAAGAGGAAGCGGTAGGTCTTGCTCGAGCTCAGCCAGACCCGGTAGTAGACCTGCGGTCCGTTGAGCTGCGTGTAGCCGCCACACTTCAGGTTCGCGAACTCGTCGCTGGCCCCGTGCGTGCTCCCCCGGATCGTCGTCTTGCCGGCGCCGAGCATGACGGTCTGGGCGCCCGCGCACTTGCCCGCTGTCGGCGCGAGCTCCTCGACCTCGACGGTGTACTTGCCCGCCTGAGCCGCGTCGATGCTGTCGATGGCGAGGACGTAGCTGCCGCTCGACGTCGGGCGGAAGAAGACGGTCTTCGGCGTGTACGCGCTGCTGGAGAAGCGATCGCCGCTGACGCCGGCGCTCTGGCAGTCCTTCTGCATGGCCGTCTGTGCGCAGCCGGCCGCGCCCGAGAAGAGGTAGAAGTAGACGGAGAAGGCGGCGAGGACGCGGATCCGGTAGACCTTGCTCGCGTCGAGGCTGAGCTTGTAGTAGGCCTGCGGTCCGTCGACGGTCAGCCCGTAGACGCCGCAGGTCAGGCTGGGCAGCTCGTCGGCGAGCCCCTTGGTGGTGCCGCTCGCGCTCGCCTTGCCGCCGATCAGCGTCAGCGCCTGGGCGCCCGCGCAGGTCCCCGCCGCGGGTGGTCCGCAGTCGCCGTCGGTGGCCTGCGCGCAGCCCGCCGGGCAGCAGCCGTCGCCGCTCTTGCAGGCGGTGATCGGCGCGGAGCTGCAGCTCGCGCTGCAGGTGCCGCCGCCGATCAGGGCGTCGGTGGTGCAGGCGTTGCCATCATTGCACGAGGTGGGGCAGGCACCCGCCTTGCCAGCGGCGATGCCGGTGTCGCAGGCCTCGCTCGCCTCGAGGACGCCGTTGCCGCAGCTCGGCGAGCACTCGCCGTCGCTCTGCGCGGTGCAGCCGGCGGGGCAGCAGCCGTCGCCGCTCTTGCAGGCCGTGATGGGAGCGGAGGAGCAGCTCGCGCTGCAGGTGCCGCCGCCGACCAGGCTGTCGGTGGTGCAGGCGTTGCCGTCGCCACAGGCGGTGGGGCAGGCGCCGGGCTTGCCGGCGGCGATGCCGGTGTCGCAGAGCTCGGGCGCCTCGAGGACGCCGTTGCCGCAGCTCGGCGAGCAGTCGCCGTCGGTCTTCGCGTTGCAGCCGGCGGGGCAGCAGCCGTCGCCGCTCTTGCAGGCGCTGATGGAGGTGTAGCTGCAGCTCGCGCTGCAGGTGCCGGCGCCGAGGAGCGTGTCGGTGGTGCAGGCGTTGCCGTCGCTGCACGAGGTGGGGCAGGCGCCGGGCTTGCCGGCCGCGATGCCGGTGTCGCACAGCTCGGAGGCCTCGAGGGCGCCGTTGCCGCAGCTCGGCGAGCAGTCGCCGTCGGTCAGCGCGGTGCAGCCGAGCGGGCAGCAGCCGTCGCCGCTCTTGCAGGCGGAGATCGCCGCGTGCGTGCAGCTGGCGCTGCAGGTGCCGCCGTTCTGCAGCGTGTCCACGGTGCAGGCGATCCCGTCGTCGCAGCTCGTCGGGCAGGCGCCGGGCTTGCCGGCGGCGAGGGCGGTGTCGCAGAGCTCCTGCGCGTCGAGGACGCCGTTGCCGCAGCTCGGCGAGCAGTCGCTGTCGGTGAGCGCAGTGCAGCCGGCGGGGCAGCAGCCGTCGCCTCCCTGGCAGCTCGTGACCAGGGAGTGCGAGCAGAGCGCGCCGCAGGTGCCCCCGTTCAGCAGCAGGTCGGAGGTGCACGGGTTCGCGTCGTCGCAGGCGGTCGGGCAGGCGCCCGGCTTGCCGGCGGCGATCTTGGTGTCGCAGACCTCCGGCGGCTCGACCAGGCCGTTGCCGCAGCTCGGCGAGCAGTCGCTGTCGGTGAGCGCGGTGCAGCCGGCGGGGCAGCAGCCGTCGCCGTTCTTGCAGGTGCCGATCGCCGCGTGCTTGCAGCTGGCGCTGCAGGTGCCGGGGTTGAGGAGGGTGTCCTGGGTGCAGGCGTTGCCGTCGTCGCAGGCGGTCGGGCAGGCGCCCGCCTTGCCGGCGGCGAGGCCGGTGTCGCAGAGCTCGAGCGCCTCGAGGACGCCGTTGCCGCAGCTCGGCGAGCAGTCGCTGTCGGTCTTCGCGGTGCAGCCGGCGGGGCAGCAGCCGTCGCCGCCCTGACAGGCGGTGATCGGCGCGCTCTCGCAGCTCGCGGCGCAGGTGCCGCCGCCGGCCAGGGTGTCGTTCGTGCAGGCGCTGCCATCGTCACAGGCGGTGGGGCAGGCGCCCGGGTTGCCGGCGGCGAGCTGCGTCTCGCAGACCTCGCCCGGCTCGAGCGACCCGTTGCCGCAGACGGGGGTCGGCGCGCCGTCGACGGTCGCGTCGGGGGTGGGACCGGGCTCGGTGGAGCCCCCGGGGCACGCGCTCAGAGCGAGC
>JAKLHH010000624.1 GCA_022710245.1 Myxococcota bacterium | reverse complement strand
CGCCCGAGCGAGCGCCGTAACGCACGAGGTAGCTCACCAGCGGCCGGGGCATGCCCGCCGCCAGGATGTAGCCCACGCCGAGCGCCACGCCGAGCACCAGGTACGGCTGGCGCTCGAGCCCGTCGCGGACCGCGTCGCGGGTCTTGTGGATCACCTCCTCGGTGTTGAACCCTGTTCTCCTGGGCTCGCCGTTGTCCGCGTGCGCCTGAGCCTCAGCCATGGATCACCGCCCGGCTTCGAGAGATCAGCTTGCCGATCACGAACCCGGCGCCGAGCGCGATCGCGACCGCGGTGAGCGGGCGCTCGGCGACGAAGGACCGGATCTGCTGATCCGCGCGCTGGAGCTCGTCCTGCACCCGCTGCACGCCGGCGCGCACCTTGTCGCGCAGCTCCTCCCCCTTGCCCTTGACTTGCTCGAGGTCCTCGTCGAACTCCCTCACGTCCTCCATCGCTCCCTCCTTCCCTGACCCTCGGGTCAGAAGCCCGCGCGCGCCGCGAGCTGCCGCAGCCACTTGCGCGTCCCGAGGAGAAGGCCGAGGCTGAAGCCGCCGACCAGCCAGGGCGCCGGGTGCGCTGCGATGTGATGGCTCAGGCTCACCTGCTGACGCGCGTGCTGCACCTTGGCCTCCACGTTCGCCCGCAGGTCTTGCACCGCCGACCGGAGCGCGATCCGGTTCTGCTCGACGCTCTCGACGATGCGCTCGCGCTGCTCTTGGTAGCCGTCCCTCATCGCGCCGCTCCTCCTCAGCGCCCGAGGCGCTCGTCGACCAGCTCCTGCGCGCGGTGCTTGCCGCGTAGCAGGCCCTGGCGCACGTAGCCGGGCGTCCTCGCCAGCGCGTCCCTCGACCTTGCGGCGAAGCGCTTGAGGTGCTCCCGCGACTCGCGGCCGGTCACCGGCGTGGTCAGCAACGCCGCCGCCGCTCCGGCGATGGCCCCGCCCACGAACGCCACCGTGAGGTGCCAGAATCGAAAGGCTCCGCTCTCCTCGGGGTACGGGTCCTGCCTCTGCTCACGTCCTGTGAACATCCTCTCCTCCTCTCGCTCAGGGGACCGGTCGTCGGCCGCGACCGATCGCCAGGAGCACAACGAACGCGATCAGACCGACGACGAAGAGGACCTTGGCGATCCAGACCGCCGTCCCGGCGATGCCCGTGAAGCCGAAGATGGCCGCGATGATCGCGACCACCAGCGACAAGAGCGCCCAACCGATCATGACCCACCTCCTGCCGGCGCGGTCCCGCGCCAGCGGAGCGAGCGGCTGCAACGTACATGCCGCCGCTCGTCCCCGACGAGCAGCGCGCCAGCGGCGACGCCTCGCCGTCCGGCGCGCTTTCAGCCAGTTGCCTTGCTCCGTCGACGACCTCCGGCGGGCTCCTCTCGCGCTCCAGCGAGGCCGGCCACGGACGTGGAAGCTTTCGCTGCCCGGCGCAAATTCGCCCTTCATCGCGGAGCGTCCGCAGGACGCTGCCGCGCTGGAGGCCGTGGCACGCTCTCTGCAACGGTCCCGGCAAGGGTGCATGGCACCGGGAGGGCCGCGATGGGCGAGGGCAGAGATGCCAGGAGGTGGGGCACGGAGGTCAAGGCGGACTGCGCCGGCATGACCCACATCGGACGCCGTCGCAACACCAACGAGGACCAGTTCCTCGTCGCAGAGCTGCGGCGCACCCTGGCCGTGCGGCAGGCGAGCCTCACCGACCCCGCGCGTGTCTCCCCCCCGCCGCGAGCGCAGGGGCAGCTGCTGGTGGTCGCGGACGGCATGGGCGGCCACGCGGGCGGGGGGCTGGCGAGCTCGCTCGCCGTCGAGACGGTGGCTCGCTTCGTGGTGGAGACGCTCCCCTGGTTCACGAAGGAGCCCGACGAGCTGGAGGTCACCGAGGCGCTGACCGACGCGCTGCTCTCCTGTCAGACCCAGCTCGAGGCCACCGCGCGCGAGCAGGGCAGCCCCTCGCAGATGGGCACCACGCTGACCCTCGCCTACGTGAGCTGGCCGCGACTCTACATCGCCCACGCCGGGGACAGCCGCTGCTACCTCCACCGGCAGGGCTTCCTCGAGCAGCTCACGCGCGATCACACGGTCGCGCAGCGGATGATCGAGGAGGAGTCCATCTCGCCGGAGCAGGCTCGGTCCTCTCCGTGGAACGACATCCTCTGGAACGCCGTCGGCGGCGGCTCGCCGGAGCTGAGCCCCGAGGTGCACGCCGTCGAGCTGCTCCGGGGCGACGCCCTGCTCCTCTGCACCGACGGGCTCACCAAGCACGTCTCGGATCGCACCATCGCCGCGCTGCTCTCCGATCCCACCAACGCCTCGCCCACCTGCGAGCGGCTGATCGAGGCCGCCAACGCCGGCGGCGGCACCGACAACGTCACCGTGATCGTGGCGCGCTACTGAGCGGACGGACCGGCGGAGCGTCCGGACCGGCGGAGCGTCCGGGCACCGTTGTCATCCGGCGGAGCGTCCGGGCACCGGCATCCGGCGGAGCGTGCGGGCACCGTTTGCTGGTCTGGACCGTCGGGGCCGAGGCCGGCGCGCCGGGAGCGGGTCCTGCCTCAGTGCGGCGTCCCGGGCGGGGCGAGCGGGGGGACCGGCGACTCGGCCGACGGGACAGGAGGCTCGGCCGACGAGGGATCGGCACCCGGCGCCGGACGCTCGCTGCTCGGCGCCGGACGCTCGCTGCTCGCCGCCGGACGCTCGCTGCTCGCCGCCGGACGCTCGCTGCTCGGCGCCGGACGCTCGCTGCTCGGCGCCGGACGCTCGCTGCTCGCCGCCGGACGCTCGCTGCTCGCCGCCGGACGCTCGCTGCTCGCCGCCGGAGGCTCGCTGCTCGCCGCCGGACGCTCGCTGCTCGCCGCCGGACGCTCGCTGCTCGCCGCCGGACGCTCGCTGCTCGGCGCCGGACGCTCGTTGCTCGCCGGACGCTCGCTGCTCGCCGCCGGACGCTCGCTGCTCGCCGCCGGACGCTCGTTGCTCGCCGGACGCTCGTTGCTCGCCGGACGCTCGCTGCTCGGCGCCGGCCGCCCCTCCAGCGGGTCGCCTGGCGCGGCGGCTGGCAGGCGCTCGGCGCCCGACGCCGCGCCGTTGGCGCGCGCCGCGCCGCCCTCGGAATTGCGGGTCCTCGCGGCCTCCGGCCGCTCCGGGGTGAGACCGCCGCAATTCGCCCTGCTCGCCTCCTGCGGAGGCTCCGCGATGAAGGGCGAAGTCGCCCTGCTCGCCTCCTGCGGAGGCTCCACGATGAAGGGCGAGTTGCCGCCGGGCTCGCCCCCCCCGGTCCCCCACCCTTCATCACGCGCGGCCGGACGCGGCAGGTCTCCGCCGCCGTTGCTGGCGCTCGGCGAGCCTCCGCCGTTGTTGCTCGGTCGCTTGAGGTCGTGGAGGTTGAACTTCTTCACGCGGTAGCGGATCTGGTCGCGGTTCATGCCGAGGAGCGCCGCCGCCTGGGTCTGGTTCCCCTTGCACCGCTTCAGCGCCTGCGTGATCAGGCTCAGCTCGAGCTGCTCGAAGTTGACACCCTCGGCAGGCAGCTCGAGCTCGCCCGTCTTGCCGTTCTTCTGCAGCGTCGCGAAGTCCTTCGGTGTCAGCACGTGCCCCTCGGCGAGCAGCACCGCCCGCTCGACGACGTTCTTCAGCTCGCGCACGTTGCCGGGGAAGCCGTAGGACTCGAGCTGTTCGAGCGCCTGGGCGGAGACGCCGCGCACCTCCTTGCGGAACTCGCGGTTGAACATGTCGATGAAGTGGCTGAGCAGGAGCGGGGTGTCGCCGACCCGCTCGCGCAGCGGCGGCAGGCGGATGGGCAGCACGCTCAGCCGGTAGTAGAGATCCTCCCGGAAGGTCCCCTGCCTGACCGAGTCCTCGAGGTTCCGGTTGGTCGCGGCGATCACCCGCACGTCCACCTTGATGTCCTCGGTGCCCCCGACGCGCTTGAAGCACTTCTCCTCCAGGAAGCGCAGGAGCTTCGATTGCAGCGCTGGCACCATCTCGCCGATCTCGTCGAGGAAGACCGTGCCCCCGTCGGCTTGCTCGAGGAGCCCCTTCTTGCGCTCCTTCGCGTCGGTGAAGGCGCCGCGCTCGTGGCCGAAGAGCTCGCTCTCGAGGAGAGACTCGTGCAGCGCCGAGCAGGTGATGTTCATCAGCGGCTTCTGTGCGCGATCGCTGTTGAAGTGGATCACCTTGGCGGCGACGTCCTTGCCGGTGCCGCTCTCGCCGGTGAGGAGCACCGTCGAGGCGGGGCTGCGCGCGATCTTGGCGAGGAGGTCCTTCACCGCGCGCATCAGCGGCGACTCGCCGATGATGCTGTCGAGCGCGAAGGGGACCTGCTGGTTGGCCCGCAGCGCCCGGACCTCGCGCCTGAGCGCGGTGGTCTCCAGCGCCTTCTCCACCAGCAGCATCGTCTCCTCCATGTTGAGAGGCTTGTTCGTGTAGTGGTAGGCGCCCTCCTTCATCGCGCGCACCGCCATCTCCACGGAGGAGTATGCGGTCATCATGATGACCAGCGTGTCGGGGTCGCTCTTCTTGATCTCCTTCATCAGGCTGAGGCCGTCGGCGTCCGGCAGCTTGTAGTCGAGCAAGACGAGGTCGACGCCCTTCTCCAGCTGGCGCAGGGCGGACTGGCCGCTGTCAGCCTCGAGGACGCGGTACTGGGCGCGGCTCAAGTACTCCTTGATCGACCAGCGGATGGCGTCCTCGTCCTCGACCACCATGATCGTAGCGCTCGGCATACTTCACCTCTCTCCCCTGGCCTCGCCTCTCGTTTCCAGCTTGGCCGTTCCCCTGAGCGCTTCTCCCGCGCGGTGCCACCAGCAAGCGCAGGACCCCACCACGCGCGGCTCCGACCTCCAGCAGCTCGACCGGCGCCCAGCACATTGCTCTTGCGCCCCCGCAGCGAGCAGGGTCCAGGGATATCGAGCTGGCTTGCATTTGTCATTCCAGCGCACGCTGCGGGGTTCTGCCCGGCGCGCTCAAAGATCCAGCGCCTGCGCTGCCCCTCCCGTCCTGCATCGGACGCGGGCGGAGCTGGCGCTGGGAGATTGTTCGCGGCGGCGTGAAGCTTTTCCCCCACCGGCTCAGTACCAGAGCGTCCAGAGCAGATCCAGCCCGCCCACGCCAGCGTCGCCGAAGACGGTCTCCAGCGACCAGCGCGGCCGGAAGCGCCACTCGAGCCTCCCCTCGTTGCTGTTCTCCTCGGCCGGTGCGTTGAACACCCGTCGGTAGCCCAGGTAGATCTGGTCGGTGATGTACTTGCCGACCTCGAGCTCGGTGAGCTTCTCACCGCGCGAGGTGCGCGCGGCCTCGGGCGCCTCGATCTGCTGCAGCCTGACCACGTCGAGACCGACACCCGGCGCGATGCGGTCGGCGAGCTGGCCGACCA